>NZ_JBIAZN010000004.1:0-269951 GCF_042899225.1 Streptomyces sp. NPDC000134 | reverse complement strand
TGCCCGGCCCCGGCGAAACCCCCCCCCGGCCCCTTTGGGCCCACTTTTTGGTGCGGCGGGGCCGGGGGGGGGGGGGGGTGGGGGGGGGGGGGGTTGGGGGGGGGGGGGGGCCCCGCCCCGGCCCCCCCCCCACAGCCGCGTACCCGGGCCGCAACGGCCCCCGGCACGCGGATCAGTTGTGGCCGAAGCGCTTGTGCCGCTTGCCGCGGGGTGCGTCGCCGGTCGCCGCCAGCGGCGGGGCGAGCTGCTCCTCGCGGTCCAGTACGGACGCCTGCGCGCCCTGCCCGGCGCGCTGGGCCCGGGGCTGCTTGCGGTCACGGTTGTTCTTGTTCTTGGCCATGGTGCCGCCTCCGGTGGGAATGTAGGGGTCAGGACCGCGTTCAGATTCACATAGGCCGATAAAGAACGCATGTTGGACAATTACCGTCCGTGACACGGGCTGTCGGGTACGTTCCCTCCGCAAACGCCACGCCGAAGATCGAGTTCCGACCGTTAACCCCCGTGCGGTCGGGCAGACTCGAAGCAAGCCCGAAGCAAACCTCCCGGAAAGAGGGTGGATCGCGTGGACCGCTGCATCGTCCTGGTGGACGCCGGGTATCTGCTGGGGGCCGCCGCCAGTCTCCTCGCCGGGGAGCCCTCCCGGTCCCGGATCACCGTGGACCACACCGCCCTCATCCACGGCCTGCGCGAACGCGCGGAGGCCGACACCCAGCAGCCGCTGCTGCGGATCTACTGGTTCGACGGCGCCCCCGACCGCGTCCCGCAGCCCGAGCACCGCAGGCTGCGCGTGATGCCCCGGGTCACCGTCCGGCTCGGCGCGCTGACCCGCAGCGACGGCCGCTGGGCGCAGAAGGGCGTGGACGCGGCCATGCACGCCGAGCTGACCGAGCTGGCCCGCAACCGCGCCTGCTCCGACATCGTCCTGGTCACCGGCGACGGCGACCTGCTGCCGGGCATGATGGCCGCCAAGGAGCACGGCGTCGCCGTCCACCTGTGGGCCGTGCAGGCCGCCGACAACAACTACAACCAGTCCGAGGACCTGGTCGCGGAGGCCGACGAGCGCCGCGTCCTGGACCGGGCCTGGATCACCCAGGCCGTCCGCGCCAAGGAGCTGACCGGGGTGTGCGCCCAGCCGCCCGCGCCCCGGCCCGAGATCGCCGCGATCCTCTCCGCCCCGCTGCCCGAGTCGGCGCTGGCCGCCGCCGAGCGGTCCGCCGAGGAGCAGTCCCACTCCCACCCCGCCCCCGGTCCCGGGCGCAACGGCAGCGAGGAGCGGGGCGCCGCCGGCAAGGGCGTCCCCACCCCCAAGGACCTCGCCGCGCTGCGCGCCCCCGGCCCCCAGCCCGCCCAGCACCCCGCCTCCGCGACCCTGCGCTGGTCCTCCGACAAGGGCTGGGTCGACCGGCCGGCCGCCGAGCCCCCCGAGGCCGCCTCGATGCCGACCCTCGCCCAGTTGACCACCGCCGAGCAGCGCTGGGCGGACCGGGAGGAGGACATCACCACCGTCGGCGGCGACCCCTACGAGGTCGGACAGGTGTTCGCCCGCCGGTGGGTGGAGCGGCTCGGCGACCAGAGCCATCTGCAGAAGCTGTCCACGATGTACCCCCGCGTCCCGCACCGCGTCGACGGCGAGCTGCTGCGCTACGCGGCCCGCTTCGGGCTGCTGGCCCACAAGGACGACCAGATCGACGAGCACGACCGGTACGCGATCCGGGCCGGGTTCTGGCGCGAGATCGGGGTGCGCACCGCGACCGAACCCACCGCCGCGGGCGGGTGAGCCCCGGCACCGCGGCGACACGCGAATCGGCCCTTATGGGCCGACCCGGGCGCGGTGCGCGAGGACCGACCCCGTACCCTCGTCCCTTGTGAGTACGCACGCGGCACAGGCACTTCGACCCGGTGGCGATGCCGTGTGCGTGGTGCGGGGGCTGACCAAGACCTATCCAGCCGTACGCGGCCGCCGCGGCGCCCCCGCGGCCCCCGAGGTCCGCGCCACCGACGACGTGACGCTGCACATCCGGCGCGGTGAGATCTTCGGCCTGCTCGGACCCAACGGCGCCGGCAAGTCCACCCTGGTCCGGCAGATGACCGGGCTGATGCGGCCCGACTCCGGCACCGTGGAGATCCTCGGCCACGACATCGTCCGCCACCCCGAGCGGGCCGCCCGCATCCTCGCCTACCTCGGGCAGGAGTCCACCGCCCTGGACGAACTGACCGTCTCGCTCGCCGCCGAGACCACCGGACGGCTGCGCGGCCTGGACACCCGCCGGGCCCGCGCCGAACGGGACGCCGTCCTCGACGAACTGGGCCTGGCCCCGCTCGCCGCCCGCCCGCTGAAGAAGCTCTCCGGCGGCCAGCGCCGCCTGGCCTGCTTCGCCGCCGCGCTGGTGGGGGAGCGCCCGCTGCTGGTCCTGGACGAGCCGACCACCGGCATGGACCCGGTGGCGCGGCGCGCGGTCTGGGCCGCCGTCGACCGGCGCCGGGCCGAGCACGGCGCCACCGTCCTGCTGGTCACCCACAACGTCATCGAGGCCGAGACCGTCCTGGACCGGGTCGCCGTCCTGGACCGGGGCCGCGTCATCGCCTGCGACAGCCCCTCCGGGCTGAAGGAGAAGGTCGCCGGCGAGGTCCGGGTCGACCTGGTGTGGCGCGAGGCCGCGCCGCTGCACGTCCCCGAGGTCGCCGCGCTGCGCGACCGGACCGTGGAGGCGGGCCGCCGCTGGACGCTGCGGCTCGCGCCCGAGGAGGCCCGCGCGGTCGTCGCCACCGTCACCGGCGGTGCCGCCTTCGCCGCCCTGGACGACTTCACCCTGGCCACGCCCAGCCTGGAGGACGTGTACCTGGCGCTGGGCGGCGCCGCGCGGCAGGGGCTGGTGAAGGCGTGAACGCCAGGGCCCTGAGCACACCGGCCCCCGCATCCGTACGTACCCCGCAGGACGACCGCCGGAGCGAAGAGGAGCACCGCGACGTGAGTGTCGTACCCGCCGATGTCCTGCCGGACGGCGTCCTGGCCGACGGGGACTCAGCTTCCGGCGCGGCCGAGCTGGGTCCGCGGGCGCGGCTCTGGCCCGCGCTGGGGGCCGTCTACCGGGCGCAGTTGTCCCGGGCCCGGGTCGCGCGGATACCGCTGCTGTTCGTCGCCACCTTCCAGTCCGTCGGCATCATGATCCTGATGCGCGGGGTGGTGGACGACGGCGGCGAGGCGCGGGCCGTGGTCGCCGGGTCGGCGGTGCTCGTGGTGGCGTTCGTCGCGCTCAACCTGCTCGCCCAGTACTTCGGCCAGTTGCGGGGCAGCGGCGGCCTCGACCACTACGCCACCCTGCCGGTGCCGCCGGCCGCGGTGGTGCTGGGCGCGGCCGGGGCGTACGCCTCCTTCACCGTGCCGGGGACGGTGGTGACGGCCGTGTCCGGCTGTCTGCTGTTCGGGCTGCCTCTCGCCCACCTGTGGGTCCTCGTCGCGGTGATCCCGCTGGCCGGTGCCGCGCTGGCCGGACTCGGCGCCGCCCTGGGCCTGCTCGCGCCCCGGCCCGAACTGGCCACGCTGCTCGGGCAGCTCGGCATGTCGGCGGCGCTGCTGCTCGGCGTGCTGCCCGCCGACCGGATGCCCCGGGTGGTGCAACTGGCCCGGGACCTGCTGCCCTCGACGTACGGCGTGGAAGCCTTCGCCCGGACCTTCGGCGACCACCCCGACTGGGCGTTCGTCCTGGGCGACCTCGCGGTCTGCGCGGCGGTCGGCGTGGTCTCGCTCGCCGTCGCGACCTGGGCCTACCGGCGGGCCGCCGTCCGGTGACGCGGCACACAGGCGGGCCTGGCACGATGGCAGGGTGACCGCACCGCTGACGCCGCCTCCGCCACCGAACGAACACTCGTCCGCGCACACGTCGTACCAGGGCCCGCCGGTGCCGCCGCCCGTCGGCGCGCACGCCCTGGGCGGCGGACCGGGCGACGGGCCGGACGGCCCCGGGCTGAGGACCGAACTGCGCGAGGCCGTCGTGACCACCGTGGCGGTCACGGTCCTCGGTGTGCTGCTCGGGGTGCTGTGGTGGCGACTGGCGCCCAGCGTGCCGCTCGTCGGCGACGTGGTCGACAAGAGCTGGGTGGTCTACCTCAAGGACTCCGAGGGCGAACAGGCGATCGGCGTCGACAGCACGTTCACGCTGCTCGCCCTGGCCCTCGGGCTGCTCAGCGGCCTGGCCGTCTTCCTGCTGCGGCGGCGCGGCGGCGTCCCGAGCGTCGTGGCGCTCGGCGTCGGCGGACTGCTCGGCTCCCTGCTGGCCTGGCGGCTCGGGGTCTGGCTCGGCCCCGCCGAGGACGTCATCGCCCACGCCCGGGAGGTGGGCCGGGGCACGACCTTCCCCGCGCCCCTGAAGCTCGGCGCGAAGGGCGCGCTGCTGGCCTGGCCGATCGCGGCGCTGCTCGTCCACCTCGGGCTGACGTCCCTGTTCGGCCCGCGCGACCCGGAGCCGTACCCCCACTCCTACGAGCCGCCGGAGCGGTTCTGACGGGCAGTTCTCAGGCGGGCCGGCGGCCGTGGTTGGCGCGGCCCTTGCGGACGCGCCACCTGCGTTTGCGGGTTCTCTTCGACATGCCCCTTCTGCTTAACCGAGGACGGGGCGTCCGTCGAGGGGTCAGGCACGTCCGATCGGGGCGAGCACCGCGTCCGTGAGCCGGGCCAGGTCGGCGGGGGACAGCTCGACCTCCAGGCCCCGGCGGCCCGCCGAGACACAGATCGTGGCGTGCTCCGAGGCGGAGGCGTCCAGCACGGTGGGCAGCCTCTTGCGCTGGCCCAGCGGGGAGATGCCGCCCCGGACGTAGCCCGTGGTGCGCTCGGCGAGCGCCGGGTCGGCCATCGCCGCCCGCTTGCCGCCGACCGCCGCCGCCAGCGCCTTCAGGTCCAGTTGGCCCGCGACCGGCACCACCGCGACCGTCAGCGCCCCGTCGACGTCGGCGACCAGCGTCTTGAAGACCCGCTCCGGAGCGACGCCCATCGCCTCGGCCGCCTCCTCGCCGTAGGACGGATGGGCGGGGTCGTGGTCGTAGGAGTGGACCGTGTACGCCACCTCGGCCGCGGTCAGGGCCACCGTCGCGGGGGTGCCCCCCGCCTGCTGCTTCTTCGCCTTCTTCGCCATCGTGGGCCGCTTCTTCCGGGTACGTCAGTTCAGGCTGGTCGGGCCGCGCGTCAGATCGGACGCGGGCAGCGACGGCAGGGTACGGATGACGGCCGTCTCGGTGCGCAGCAGGGTCAGCTCGTCGCGCAGCCGGGAGGCGGTGTCCGGGGCCTGGAGCAGCCGCTGCTTGGTCGGGGTGTCCAGCATCATCGCGGCGGCCACCAGGTACGAGACCACGCCGGGCTCGTCCGGCAGCTCGGCGCCGGGGGCCAGCGACCGCTCCCGCGCCCCCGCCAGCCGCTTCTGGTACTGGCGGAACGCCCGCAGCACGCCCTCGGCCAGCGGGCCCGCCTCGTCGCCGGGTTCCTCGGGCAGATGCTCCAGCTCGGCCGTCAGGAACGGCCCGGAGGCGTCGACCGACAGCAGCCTGACGCGGGTGGTGCCGGTCGCCAGCACCTCGAAGGTGCCGTCGGCCCGCTCCCGGATCGTCGCCGCGTCCGCCACACAGCCCACCTTGTGGAACGCCTTGGCCGGGTCGGGCCCGAACCCGGCACCGGCCCCGCGCTCGGGCACCGCCGTGGGGTCGGGCAGCCCGGGGGCGCTGGGCGCCACCTCGTGGCCGTCCCGGATCGCCACGACGGCGAACCGGCGCGGCTCGTCCTCGGGCGTCTTCAACAACTCGCGCATCATGGCGCGATAGCGCTCCTCGAACACGTTGAGCGGGAGCACCAGCCCCGGGAACAGAACGGAGTTCAGGGGGAAGAGCGGGAGCCGGACGATGGTCACGACGCAGAAGCCTAATGGTCGCGCGGACCGGCGTGAGCGCCGCGCCCGCTTCCCGGGGGGTCCGCCACCGCCGACCGGATCTCGTCGCGCACCTGGAGGAACCGGCCGAGCGGGTCCTCCGCCTCCCGCTCCCAGGGGAAGGAGGTGGCGTACGGGCCGGTCAGCCGGAGCTGTTCCGCCGCGTCCGCCGGGCGGCCGAGCCGCACGAGCACGTACAGGAGCAGGTTGCGCAGCGGGGCCGGCCAGGGGTCGGCGGGCGGCAGCCCGGCGGACAGCGCTATCGCCAGGTCGGCCGCCGCGTGCAGCCGGTCCCGCCCCACCGCGTCCGCGCCGGCCTCGGTCAGACAGCGGAAGGCCGCCCGCAGCGGCAGCGACCGCACCAGCGCCCCCTCGGGCGCGTCCTGCGCGGCCGTCTCGGCGAAGTCCAGGCACTCGCGGTGCGCGCCGGGCGAGGCGGCGGCCAGGTACTGCAGGGCCGCGAGATGGCAGCCGTAGTGGTGCGGGGCGCGGCGGACCGCCTCGGCCCACAGGTGCTCGAACTCGGCGTGCCCGGCCCGCCGGCCCCGCGCGCAGTCCAGCGCGACCCGCCAGGGCACCGGGTCGGGCCCGCCGTCCCGGGCGGCGGCCAGGACGGCCGGTTCGGCCTGGCGCAGCAGTTCGGCGCGGGCCGGGGACGCCCAGTGCCGGTCCACCGCGAGCCGGGCGCCGACCAGGGCCGCGTCCGGGTCGCCGGGATCGGCGGCGCGCCAGGCGTCCAGCCAGTCGGGGCGCGAGCGGGCGAACGCCGCGAGCCGGGTCGCGTACCGGTCCCGGCGGTCCCACTCGGCGTCCCGGCGGGTGCCGGCGAGCAGCCCGGCCGCGGACCGGTGGGTGCCCTGCGCGGCCCCGACCAGCGCGGGGGCCAGCCGGTCGTCGGGCGCGTCGAGGAATGCCTCGTCGTCGCCCGGGAGCCCGGCGGCCGGGCGCGACGAGCCGCCCCGCAGCCGGACCGTGCGGAAGAACGCGGGAAGCCGAGCCATGGTGTCGACCATTGAAAGTCCGCAGGTCGGGGCCGCGCCAGAGGCTCAACGGAACCTTCGGAAAGTTGTATGCCCGGCGGTAAAGGCGCGGTAAAACGTGAACGGGTCTCATCTGATCGGCGGTCTCAGCTCCGCCGCAGCAGCCGGGTCGCGCCCGCCGCGACCGTCGTGGCCAGCACCCAGCCGATCAGCACCATCGCCGCCGCCAGCCACTGCCACCAGCCCCGCAACTGCCAGGACCCGATCTGCCCCAGGTCGATGACGGGCAGCAGCAGGTCCAGGGCGAACAGGGCCGGGTCCCAGGCAAGCTGCCGCCCGCCGCCGCCGAGCGGCGGGTGGCCGGCCCGCGCGAAGGCGACCGAGCCGCCCGCCCACAGCAGCGCCATCCACACCGCCGCGCGCCCCGGCCGGTACCCGTAGGCCACCGTCCAGTCCTGGACGTACCCCCAGAGCCGGGCGGCGGGCGGCAGTCCCGTGCGGCGCCGGCGCTGCTTGGCGAGCAGCACCTCCCGGGCCTCCTCGTCCTCGCCGCCCGCCCGCAGCACCGCCGCGAGCAGCTCGTACGGCTCCGGCCGGTACTCGGCGGACGCGGCGGCCACCCAGGCCAGTCGCAGGCTCAGCGGGAACGGGCCCCGGGGCACCAGGTTCTCGTAGGTGAAGCCGCCCATGTGCAGACGGCCCGGACCCGGCCAACTGTCCGCCCGGTCCATCAGATTGACCACCCGCGCCCCCGACAGCACCACCCGCCCGGCGGCCGGCCGCTCGCCGAGGAAGCGCAGCTCGGGCGTCTGCACCCGGCGCAGCGACAGCTCCTGCTCCTCGGTGAGGACGAACCGCGCCTGCTCCAGGTCGACCGCGTCGCCGAACCGCCCGTCGTCCAGCCGTATCCCGCCCTGGCAGGCGAACCGCTGGACGCGGGTGCCCTCGGCGGGGGTCAGGCCGCCGAGCAGCGGGCTGTTGACGCCCGCCGGGGTCAGGTACAGCGTGCGCTCGACCGTCAACTGCGGGGCGTTCAGCGCGAGCCGAGCGCGGGGGTTGCGCAGGTGCGCGCCGCGCAGGCTCAGCGAGACGCCGATCTGGACGCCGCGCAGGCTCAGCTCGCCGTACGACTCCAGCAGCTCCGCCTGGAGGTCCTGGCCGACGGTCATGCCGTCGGCCGCTATGGAACGCCCGCCGCGGTTGTGGTGCACCACCGCCTGGTTGAGCAGCAGGTCGGTGCCTATCTGCGCGTCGGTCAGCCTTATCCCGCCGGGGAAGCGGCAGCGCGGCAGATGGAGATCGCCCTCGGTGTGCAGCCGGGCCGCCTCCAGCCGGGGCACCGCGCAGTCCACCAGCCGCAGGGTGGTGAAGCGGGTCTCCGGCAGCAGCACCTCCCGGTCGAAGCGGCAGGCCCGCAGCTCCACGTACGGCACCACCGTGCCGCCCGCGAGGTCCATCGTGTCGGTGATCCGCACGCCCACCAGCTTCAGCGACGAGACCCGGCCGGCCAGCGCGGGCGGACCGTCCAGCAGCAGCCAGCACACGATCCGGGCCCGCACGGTCCGCTCCGGGCCCCACATGTGCGGGCCGTGCGGATCGTCGACGGCCGGGTCGCCGCTGCTCAGGTCGTACACGCTGCCGTTGCGGAAGGCCTCCCACATGCCGGCCTCGACGGCCGTCAGGCCGTCCGGCGCGCTCCCCGCTCGGAGGCGGAGCAGCCCCTCGGTCACGGCTGTTCACTCCTTCCTCCGCTCGTCACCCGTCATTACCCTCGTACATCTGTTCATGCCCGCTGAGTGACAACTTGAACACTCTGCGTAAGGGAATTCTGCGGGAGTGCCGGACCGGTCTGTATCAGCCATTGATACGCGCGGACGGTGCCCGACGAGGGTCTGAGAGAATTGGTCGTGTGATCTCCCGAATCGATCTGCGCGGCGACGCCCTCCCCGAGGGCCCCGCCCTGCGCGACCTGCTGCCCCGAGCCGACTTCGACGTCGCGGCCGCCCTGGACAAGGTGCGCCCGATCTGCGAGGACGTGCATCATCGGGGCGACGCGGCGCTGATCGACTTCGCCGAGAGGTTCGACGGCGTCCGGCTGGACCGGGTCCGGGTGCCCGCCCAGGCCCTGGAGCAGGCCCTCGACGCGCTGGACCCGGCGGTCCGGGCGGCCCTGGAGGAGTCCGTCCGGCGCGCCCGCATCGTCCACCGCGAGCAGCGCCGCACCACCCGCACCACCCAGGTCGTGCCCGGCGGCACGGTCACCGAGAAGTGGGTCCCGGTCGACCGCGTGGGGCTGTACGCGCCCGGCGGCCGCTCGGTCTACCCGTCCTCCGTGATCATGAACGTGGTGCCCGCGCAGGAGGCCGGCGTCCCCTCGATCGCCCTCGCCTCACCCGCCCAGGCCGAGTTCGGCGGACTGCCGCACCCGACCGTCCTCGCCGCCTGCGCCCTGCTCGGCGTGGACGAGGTGTACGCCGCGGGCGGCGCCACCGCCGTCGCGATGTTCGCCTACGGCACCGAGTCCTGCCCCCCGGCGAACATGGTCACCGGCCCCGGCAACATCTGGGTCGCCGCCGCCAAGCGCTACTTCACCGGGAAGATCGGCATCGACGCCGAGGCCGGCCCCACCGAGATCGCCGTCCTCGCCGACGCCACCGCCGACCCGGCGCACGTCGCCGCCGACCTGATCAGCCAGGCCGAGCACGACCCGCTGGCCGCCGCCGTCCTGGTCACCGACTCCGCGGAACTGGCCGACGCGGTCGAGCGGGAACTGGAGCCGCAGGTCGCCGCCACCAAGCACGTCGAGGACCGGATCGTCCCCGCGCTCAAGGGCGAGCAGTCCGCGATCGTCCTGGTCGACGACATCGACGCCGGACTCAGGGTGGTCGACGCGTACGGCGCCGAGCACCTGGAGATCCAGACCGCCGACGCCGCCGCCGTCGCCGACCGGGTGCGCAACGCGGGCGCGATCTTCATCGGCCCCTGGGCGCCGGTCTCCCTCGGCGACTACGCCGCCGGGTCCAACCACGTGCTGCCCACCGGCGGCTGCGCCTGCCACTCCTCCGGCCTGTCCGTCCAGTCCTTCCTGCGCGGCATCCACGTCGTGGACTACACGCGCGACGCGCTCGCCGAGGTCGCCCACCACGTGGTGACGCTGGCGGAGGCGGAGGACCTGCCCGCGCACGGGGCGGCCGTCAAGGCGAGGTTCGACTGGAAGGTTCCCGAGGGCAAGTGAGCGACATCCGCATCGAAGACCTCCCCGTCCGGGACGAACTGCGCGGCAAGTCCCCCTACGGCGCACCCCAGATGGACGTCCCCGTACGGCTGAACACCAACGAGAACCCCTACCCGCTCCCCGAGGAGCTGGTCGACCGCATCACCGAGCGGGTCCGCGAGGCCGCCCGGAACCTCAACCGCTACCCCGACCGGGACGCGGTCGAGCTGCGCACCCGGCTCGCCGAGTACCTCACCGACACCACCGGCCACCGCGTCGGTCTGGCGAACGTCTGGGCGGCCAACGGCTCCAACGAGGTCATCCAGCAACTCCTCCAGACCTTCGGCGGTCCCGGCCGCACCGCCATCGGCTTCGAGCCGTCGTACTCCATGCACGGCCTGATCTCCCGGGGCACCGGCACCGGATGGATCTCCGGCCCGCGCAACGACGACTTCACCATCGACCTCGCGGCGGCCGAGCGGGCCATCGCCGAGCACCGGCCCGACGTCGTCTTCATCACCACCCCCAACAACCCCACCGGCACCGCCGTCCCGCCCGGGACCGTCCGCGCGCTCTACGACGCGGCCCAGGCGGCGAAGGACTCGATGGTGGTCCTGGACGAGGCGTACATCGAGTTCAGCCACCGCGAGTCGCTGCTGGGGCTGCTCGACGGCCGCCCCCGGCTGGTGGTCTCCCGCACCATGTCCAAGGCGTTCGGCGCGGCCGGCCTGCGCCTGGGCTACCTCGCCGCCCACCCGGCGGTCGTGGACGCCGTCCAGTTGGTGCGGCTGCCGTACCACCTCTCCGCCGTCACCCAGGCGACCGCGCTGGCCGCCCTGGAGCACACCGGCACCCTGCTCGGTTACGTCGAGCAGCTCAAGGCCGAACGCGACCGGCTCGTCACCGAGCTGCTCGGACTCGGCTACGAGGTGACCGAGTCGGACGCCAACTTCGTCCAGTTCGGACGGTTCGAGGACTCCCACGAGGTCTGGCGGAAGATCCTCGACCGGGGCGTCCTGGTCCGGGACAACGGCGTGCCGGGCTGGCTGCGGGTCACCGCCGGCACCCCCCAGGAGAACGACGCGTTCCTCGACGCGGTACGTGAACTCAAGAAGGAGCAGACGGCATGAGCCGCGCAGGACGCGTGGAGCGCGTCACCAAGGAGACCTCGGTCCTCGTCGAGATCGACCTCGACGGCACCGGCAAGACCGACATCGCCACCGGCGTCGGCTTCTACGACCACATGCTCGACCAGTTGGGCCGGCACGGCCTGTTCGACCTCACCGTGAAGACCGAGGGCGACCTGCACATCGACTCCCACCACACCATCGAGGACACCGCCCTCGCGCTGGGCGCCGCCTTCAAGCAGGCGCTCGGCGACAAGGTGGGCATCTACCGCTTCGGCAACTGCACGGTCCCGCTGGACGAGTCCCTCGCCCAGGTCACCGTCGACCTCTCCGGCCGCCCCTACCTCGTGCACACCGAGCCCGAGACCATGGCGCCGATGATCGGCGAGTACGACGTGACGATGACCCGGCACATCCTGGAGTCCTTCGTCGCCCAGGCCCAGATCGCCCTGCACGTCCACGTGCCCTACGGGCGCAACGCCCACCACATCGTGGAGTGCCAGTTCAAGGCGCTGGCCCGCGCCCTGCGCTACGCCAGTGAGCGCGACCCGCGCGCCGCCGGCATCCTCCCCTCCACGAAGGGCGCGCTGTGACCGGCACCTCGACCGTCCTGATCATCGTCGGCCTGTTCCTGGTCGGCGGGATCATCTCCTTCGCCAAGCAGCAGATGCCCAGGAGCCTCATCGTGCTGCTCTCCGTCGGCGCCGCGATGTGCCTGGTCGCGGGCATCCTGAGGCTGGAGGTGTGGAATTGAGCACGTCCGCGAAGAAGGTCGTCGTCTTCGACTACGGCTTCGGCAACGTCCGCTCCGCCGAGCGCGCCCTCGCCCGCGCGGGAGCCGACGTCGAGATCACCCGTGACTTCGACACCGCGATGAACGCCGACGGCCTGCTCGTCCCCGGCGTCGGCGCCTTCGCCGCCTGCATGAAGGGCCTCAAGGAGGCGCGCGGCGACTGGATCGTCGACCGCCGGCTCTCCGGCGGCCGCCCGGTGATGGGCATCTGCGTCGGCATGCAGATCCTCTTCGCCCGCGGCATCGAGCACGGCGTCCCGGCCGAGGGCCTGGACGAGTGGCCCGGCACGGTCGAGCCGCTCCAGGCCGACGTCGTCCCCCACATGGGCTGGAACACCGTCGAGGCACCGCGGGGCTCCGAGCTGTTCGCCGGCCTGGACACCGACGCCCGCTTCTACTTCGTCCACTCCTACGCCGTCCACGACTGGACCCTGGAGTCCCACAACCCGGCGCTGGCCGCACCCAAGGTGACCTGGTCCACGCACGGCAGGCCCTTCGTGGCCGCCGTGGAGAACGGCGCCCTGTCGGCCACCCAGTTCCACCCCGAGAAGTCCGGCGACGCCGGAGCCCAGCTCCTCACCAACTGGATCGGAACCCTGTAGCGACATGGCCACCCTCGAACTCCTCCCCGCCGTCGACGTCCGCGACGGCCAGGCCGTCCGCCTCGTGCACGGCGAGTCCGGCACCGAGACGTCCTACGGCTCCCCCCTGGAAGCCGCCCTCGCCTGGCAGCGGGCGGGCGCCGAGTGGCTGCACCTGGTCGACCTGGACGCGGCCTTCGGCACCGGCGACAACCGGGAGCTGATCGCCGAGGTCGCGGGCGCCATGGACATCAAGGTGGAGCTGTCCGGCGGCATCCGCGACGACGCCACCCTCGCCGCCGCCCTCGCCACCGGCTGCACCCGCGTCAACCTCGGCACGGCCGCGCTGGAGACCCCCGAGTGGGTCGCCGGGGTCATCGCCGAGCACGGCGACCGGATCGCCGTCGGCCTCGACGTCCGCGGCACCACGCTGCGCGGCCGCGGCTGGACCCGCGACGGCGGCGACCTCTACGAGACGCTGGACCGCCTGGACAAGGAGGGCTGCGCCCGGTACGTGGTCACCGACATCGCCAAGGACGGCACCCTCCAGGGCCCCAACCTGGAGCTGCTGAGGAACGTCTGCGCGGCCACCGACCGCCCGGTCGTCGCCTCCGGCGGCGTCTCCTCCCTGGACGACCTGCGCGCCATCGCCGACCTGGTCCCGGTCGGTGTCGAGGGCGCCATCGTCGGGAAGGCGCTGTACGCGAAGGCGTTCACCCTGGAAGAGGCCTTGGAGGCTGTGTCGTCATGACGTCTGAAGCCGTACGGCGCGTGCAGAGCGGAAGTTCCTGGGAGGAGTCCTTCGGTTTCTCCCGTGCCGTCGCGGCGGGCGACCGCGTGCTGGTCGCGGGGACCACCGCCTTCAAGGGCGACGTGGTCTACGGCGAGGGCGACCCCTACGAACAGGCCAAGGTCGCCTTCACCAGCGCCCTGGAGGCGATCGCCGCCTACGGACTGGGCGTCGACTCCGTCATCCGCACCCGCGTGTACCTCGCGCACGCGCGGGACGTCGACGCGGTGGGCCGCGCCCACAAGGAACTCTTCGACGCGGTACGCCCGGTCACGACCCTCCTGGTCGTGCAGGGCTTCATCGACTCCCGGGTCCTGGTGTCGGTGGAAGTGGAAGCATTCAGAGGCACACCGGAGGAACTGCGGTCATGACCCTGGCGGTCCGAGTCATCCCCTGCCTGGACGTGGACAACGGCCGGGTCGTCAAGGGCGTCAACTTCCAGAACCTGCGCGACGCGGGCGACCCCGTCGAGATGGCCAAGGTCTACGACGCCGAGGGCGCCGACGAACTGACCTTCCTGGACATCACCGCCTCGTCCGGCGACCGCGAGACGACGTACGACGTGGTCCGCCGTACCGCCGAACAGGTGTTCATCCCGCTCACCGTCGGCGGCGGCGTCCGCACCGCCGGGGACGTCGACAAGCTGCTGCGCGCCGGCGCGGACAAGGTCGGCGTCAACACGGCGGCGATCGCCCGCCCCGACCTGATCCGGGAGATCGCCGAGCGCTTCGGCCGCCAGGTCCTGGTGCTGTCGGTCGACGCCCGCCGCACCGAGTCCGGCTCCTTCGAGGTCACCACGCACGGCGGGCGGCGCGGCACCGGCATCGACGCGGTGGAGTGGGCGCACCGCGCGGCCGAACTGGGCGCCGGCGAGATCCTGCTCAACTCCATGGACGCCGACGGCACCAAGGACGGCTACGACCTCGACATGATCGCGGCCGTCCGCAAGCACGTCACGGTCCCGGTGATCGCCTCCGGCGGCGCCGGGCGGCTCGCCGACTTCCCGCCGGCCGTCACCGCCGGGGCCGACGCGGTGCTGGCCGCGTCCGTCTTCCACTTCGGCGACCTGCGCATCGGTCAGGTCAAGGAGGCGTTGCGGGAGGCGGGACACCCCGTGCGGTGACGTCGCCGGGTGCGCGACCGGCCACCCGCCACCCGCGCCTTCCTCAGAGACCGAGCTGCTTCGTCTCGTGCAGGCGCGCGATCGCGTCCTTCTCGCCCGCCAGGTCCACCGTCGCCGCGCTCTGCCGGCCGAAGGCGAACAGCAGCAGCTCCGACGGCTCGCCCGTCGCCGTCACCACCGGCGTGCCGCGGTGGGCGACCGCCGTCCGGCCGTCCGGGCGGCGCAGCACCAGACCGGTCGGGATGCCGCGGCCCAGCAGCCGGGCGGTGCGCTCCAGGCGCGACCACAGCGCGTCCTGGAAGACGCCGTCCAGCTCACGCGGCGCCCAGTCGTGCTGGGCGCGCCGCACGTCCTCGGCGTGCACATAGAACTCGACCGTGTTCGCCGCCTCGTCGACCTGCTTGAGCGAGAACGGCGAGAACCTCGGCGGCCCGGTCCGGATGAGCCGGATCAGCTCCTCGTACGGCTTGGCGGCGTACTCCTCCAGCACCCGGTCCAGCCGGGACGCCAGCGGCTTGATCACCGTGCCCCCGGCGGCGTCCGGCCGGCGCTCGCGCACCACCACGTGGGCGGCGAGCTGCCGGGTGAGCCAGCCCTCGCACAGTGTCGGGGCGTCCGGACCGGCCGTCTCCAACAGGTCGGCGAGCAGAAGTCGTTCACGCTTGGCGAAAGTCGACATGACAGCCAGCCTACGGCCGCGCCCCGGGTCCGCACAGTGGACGGCGCCGGACCGTGCTCTTCGCACCCGGCACAATGGTCGTCATGACCAGCACGTCCAGCCCCCTCGACGCGGATCTCGCCGCGCGCCTCAAGCGCAGCCCCGACGGCCTCCTGCCCGCCATCGCCCAGCAGTACGACACCGGCGAGGTGCTGATGCTCGGCTGGATGGACGACGAGGCGCTGCACCGCACGCTGACCACCGGCCGCTGCACCTACTGGTCGCGCAGCCGCCAGGAGTACTGGGTCAAGGGCGAGACCTCCGGCCACGTCCAGCGCGTCAGGTCCGTCGCGCTGGACTGCGACGCCGACACCGTGCTGGTCAAGGTCGACCAGGTCGGCGCCGCCTGCCACACCGGCGCCCGGACCTGCTTCGACGCCGACGTGCTGATCGAGGGCGGCTCGGGCTCTGGCGCGTCCGCCGTGGATCAGTAAGGTCTGCGGCCATGGACCTCGACACGTTCCGCAAGCTGGCCACCGACACCCGGGTCATCCCCGTCACCCGCAAGCTCCTCGCGGACGGCGACACCCCGGTCGCGCTCTACCGCAAGCTCGCCGCCGAGCGCCCCGGCACCTTCCTGCTGGAGTCCGCGGAGAACGGACGGTCCTGGTCCCGCTACTCCTTCGTCGGCGTCCGCAGCGCCGGCACCCTCACCGAGCGCGACGGCCGCGCCCACTGGCTGGGCACCCCGCCCGTCGGCGTCCCCGTCGACGGCGACCCGCTCGCCGCGCTGCGCGCCACCGTCGAGACGCTGCACACCCCCCGCCAGGACGGCCTGCCGCCGTTCACCGGCGGCATGGTCGGCTACCTCGGCTACGACATCGTCCGCCGCCTGGAGAAGGTCGGCCCCGGCGAGCGCGACGACCTGAGGCTGCCCGAGCTGACCATGCTGCTCACCAGCGACCTCGCCGTGATGGACCACTGGGAGGGCACGGTCGTGCTGATCGCCAACGCGATCAACCACAACGACCGGGAGACCGGCGTCGACGAGGCGTACGCCGACGCCGTCGCCCGCCTCGACGCCATGGAGGCCGACCTCTCCCGCGCGGTGGCCCAGCCCCCGGCCGCGCTGCCGCCCTCCGAGCTGCCCGAGTACACCGCCCGCTGGGGCGGCCCCGACTTCCGGGAGGCCGTCGAGGACATCAAGGAGCGCATCCGCGCGGGCGAGGCGTTCCAGGTCGTGCCCTCCCAGCGGTTCGAGACGCCGTGCGCCGCGAGCGCCCTCGACGTGTACCGGGTGCTGCGGGCCACCAACCCCTCCCCGTACATGTACCTGCTCCGTTTCGAGGGCTTCGACGTGGTCGGCTCGTCCCCCGAGGCCCTGGTCAAGGTCGAGGACGGCCGGGCCATGCTGCACCCCATCGCCGGCACCCGGCCCCGCGGCGCCACCCCGCGCGAGGACCAGGCCCTCGCCGAGGAACTGCTCGCCGACCCCAAGGAGCGCGCCGAGCACCTGATGCTCGTCGACCTCGGCCGCAACGACCTCGGGCGGGTCTGCGAACCCGGCTCCGTCGAGGTCGTCGACTTCATGTCCGTCGAGCGCTACTCCCACGTCATGCACATCGTCTCCACGGTCACCGGACGCGTCGCGCCCGAGCGCACCGCCTTCGACGTCCTCACCGCCTGCTTCCCGGCGGGCACCCTCTCCGGCGCCCCCAAGCCGCGCGCCCTGCAGATCATCGACGAACTCGAACCCTCCCGCCGCGGCCTGTACGGCGGCTGCGTCGGCTACCTCGACTTCGCGGGCGACTCCGACACCGCCATCGCCATCCGCACCGCCCTGCTGCGCGACGGCACCGCGTACGTGCAGGCGGGCGCCGGGATCGTCGCCGACTCCGACCCGGTCGCCGAGGACACCGAGTGCCGCAACAAGGCCGCGGCGGTGCTCCGCGCGGTGCACACCGCGAACCGGCTCGCCCGGTAGGGCGCTTCTCACGTGAACCCCGGGTGACGCTTCACCCGGGGTTCAGGCGATAGTGGAGTACGTGACAGCCGTACCGCACCCCCGTTCCGAAGCCGCGCGCCCCTCCCGGGCCGGCCGCCGCAGTCTCGCCGTCGCGCTGCTCAGCGGAGCCCTGGGCGCGGCCGTCGCCCTGCTGGCCACCCGCCAGCGGTGGTCCGAGGGCACCGCGACGGTGGCCGGCGGCGACTTCCCGCTGACCGCCCAGGGCAGTGACGTCACCGGCGTCCCCGCGGCGCTCGCCATAGTGGGCCTCGCCGCGCTCGTCGCCGTGTTCGCCGTCCGCCGGGCCGGCCGGTTCGCCGTCGCCGCCCTGCTCGCCCTGTGCGGCGTCGGCATCGTCGTCGCCGCCCTGCTCGGCGCCTCCGACGGCTCCGCGCTGGACGAGAAGGCCGCCCGCGCGGCCGGCGACACCTCGGCCACCGTGCACGCCCTCTCCCACACCGCCTGGCCGTACGTCGCCGCCGCGGGCGGCGCCCTGATCCTGCTGGCCGGCCTCCTCGCCCTGCGCTACGGCAGGCTCTGGCCCGCGATGTCCGGCCGCTACGAGCGCTCCGGCGCCCCCCGCCCCCGCCGCGCCGCCCGCCCCGCCGACCCCGACCGCCCCGAGGACCTCTGGAAGGCCCTCGACCGCGGCGAGGACCCCACCGGCGCCTGACGGCCCGCGCGCACGTGGTTCGATCACGCGTGCGTGGGCACCCGGGTCGGCGTGTCGCCCGCCCGCGCGGGACCCCGGGCCGGGGCCGCGTTGCGCACCCCGAACTCACGGCACGCACGCGTGTGCGGGAGAATAAGCGCGAGCGTCCTGCTCAGACACGTACACAGCAACGAGGAGCATGCAATGGCGGACAGCAGCCACGGCCACACCCCGGCCGCCTGGACCGGTGTCATCATCGCCTTCATCGGTTTCTGCATCGCGGGCGTCTTCATGGTGGCGGCCCAGCCGGTGGGCTTCTGGGTCGGCATCGCGATCACCCTCCTCGGCGCGGTCGTCGGCGGCATCATGCGCATGATGGGCATGGGCCAGCCGAAGGACGCCCACCCCGTGCACAAGACCACCGACCCGGGCCAGCGCCGGCCCGCCGGCATCAAGGCCTGACCGGCGGCGCGCGCAGCCCCGGACGACCCGGACGAGGGGCGGCCGGCACCAGGAGTGCCGGGACCGCCCCTCGCGTGCGTCCGGGGGCACAATGCTGGGCATGGACGCCGACCTCCGGGACCCGACGCACCCGCCCTCGCGCGCACCCGCCCTCGCGGCCCGGCTGGCCGTCCCGGCCGGGGTGCTCGCCGCCGTCGCCGGAGCCTTCGCGTACGTCGGCGCGGTCGACCCGAACCAGCCCGGCCACTACCCCGTCTGCCCGCTGCTGCGCCTGACCGGCGTCTACTGCCCCGGCTGCGGCGGCCTGCGCAGCGCCCACGCCTTCGTCCACGGCGACCTGCCGGCCGCGCTCCAGGCCAACGCCCTGGCCGTCGCCGGCTACCTGGGCTTCGCCCTGCTGTGGACCGGCTGGGCGGTCCGCGCCGCCCGGGGCCGGCCGTCCCGGTTCAGCCCCGGACCGGTGCACCTGTGGACGCTCGGCACGCTGCTGCTGGTCTTCACCGTTGTCCGGAACCTGCCGTTCGGTGGCTGGCTACACCCTTGATCATCTGATGAATGTCCAGGTAGTGGGCTCGGCGTCAACCGGATGCGAGGCCCCCGCCCTCCTGCGGATACCATCGGATGAGGCCTGAAGAAGCAAACCGTCTGAAAGGGGGCCGCTCGCGTGAGTGTGCTCGACGAGATCATCGACGGAGTCCGTGCCGACCTCGCGGAGCGGCAGGCGCGCGTCAGCCTCGACGAGCTCAAGGAGCGCGCGGCCAAGGCACCCGCCGTCCGGGACGGGCTCGCCGCGCTCAAGGGCGACGGCGTCAAGGTCATCTGCGAGGTCAAGCGCTCCAGCCCGTCCAAGGGCGCGCTGGCCGCCATCGCCGACCCGGCCGCGCTCGCCGCGGACTACGAGGCGGGCGGTGCCGCCGTCATCTCGGTCCTCACCGAGCAGCGCCGCTTCGGCGGCTCGCTGGCCGACCTGGAGGCCGTCCGCGCCCGCGTGGACATCCCCGTGCTGCGCAAGGACTTCATCGTCACCTCGTACCAGCTCTGGGAGGCCCGCGCGTACGGCGCCGACCTGGCGCTGCTGATCGTCGCCGCCCTGGAGCAGTCGGCCCTGGAGTCGCTCATCGAGCGCGCCGAGTCCATCGGCCTGACCCCGCTGGTCGAGGTGCACGACGAGGACGAGGTGGACCGCGCGGTCGAGGCCGGCGCCAAGGTCATCGGGGTCAACGCGCGCAACCTCAGGACGCTGGAGGTCGACCGCGGCACCTTCGAGCGGGTCGCCCCGGAGATCCCCGAGGGCCTGGTGAAGGTCGCCGAGTCCGGCGTCCGCGGCCCCCACGACCTCATCGCCTACGCCAACGAGGGCGCCGACGCCGTCCTGGTCGGCGAGTCCCTGGTGACCGGCAAGGACCCCAAGACCGCCGTCGCCGACCTGGTCGCGGCCGGCACCCACCCCGCACTGCGGCACGGCCGGAGCTGACCTCCCGCTAGGCTTGGCCCGATGCCCCTCCCGATGACCTCGACGACGCCCCGGGACCCGTACGCCCGCCTCGCGCGGGGCTGCCGCCCCCGGGGCTGCCGCGCGCCCGCGCGCCGGGTCCACGGCCGCCGGGTCCGCTACGTCATCGGCGACGAGCCAGGGCAAGTGAACGGGATGCGATGGCCTCGGCGCCCCCTTGGGGGCGCGGGGCTGTGATGAATATGCGACTCCGTCGCGTGGGCGCGACAAGCCACAACGGACCCGCAGTCGCCTGACCACCCTGCCCCCACGGCGATCCGTGTCTCTCTCCGCACTCACCGTGAGGTACACCCATGCCCAGCCAGTTCTTCATCCCCGACCCGGAGGGCCGGAACCCCAGCCCCGAAGGCTACTTCGGGGCGTACGGCGGCAAGTTCATCCCGGAGGCCCTCGTCGCCGCCGTGGACGAGGTCGCCGTCGAGTACGACAAGGCCAAGTCGGACCCGGAGTTCGCCCGCGAACTCGACGACCTGCTGGTCCACTACACCGGCCGCCCGTCCGCGCTCACCGAGGTCCCCCGGTTCGCCGGACACGCCGGCGGCGCCCGCGTCTTCCTCAAGCGCGAGGACCTCAACCACACCGGCTCCCACAAGATCAACAACGTGCTGGGCCAGGCCCTGCTCACCAAGCGCATGGGCAAGACCCGCGTGATCGCCGAGACCGGCGCCGGCCAGCACGGCGTGGCCACGGCCACCGCCTGCGCCCTGTTCGGCCTGGACTGCACGATCTACATGGGCGAGGTCGACACCGAGCGGCAGGCCCTCAACGTGGCCCGGATGCGGATGCTCGGCGCCGAGGTCATCGCCGTGAAGTCCGGCAGCCGCACCCTCAAGGACGCCATCAACGAGGCGTTCCGCGACTGGGTCGCCAACGTCGACCACACCCACTACCTGTTCGGTACCGTCGCGGGCCCGCACCCCTTCCCCGCGATGGTCCGCGACTTCCACCGGGTCATCGGCGTCGAGGCCCGCCGCCAGTTGCTGGAGCAGGCCGGACGGCTCCCCGACGCGGCGATCGCCTGCGTCGGCGGCGGCTCCAACGCCATCGGCCTCTTCCACGCCTTCATCCCCGACGAGTCCGTCCGCCTCATCGGCTGCGAGCCCGCCGGGCACGGCATCGAGACCGGCGAGCACGCGGCCACCCTGTCCGCGGGCGAGCCCGGCATCCTGCACGGCTCCCGCTCCTACGTCCTCCAGGACGACGAGGGCCAGATCACCGAGCCGTACTCCATCTCGGCCGGCCTGGACTACCCGGGCATCGGCCCCGAGCACTCCTACCTCAAGGACTCCGGCCGCGGCGAGTACCGAGCGGTCACCGACGCCGCCGCGATGGAGGCGCTGCGCCTGCTGTCGCGCACCGAGGGCATCATCCCGGCCATCGAGTCCGCGCACGCCCTCGCGGGCGCCCTGGAGGTCGGCCGGGAGCTGGGCCCGGACGGGCTGATCGTCGTCAACCTGTCCGGCCGCGGCGACAAGGACATGGACACCGCCGCCCGCTGGTTCGGGCTGTACGACACCGACGCCGAGGTCGCCGAGAACGCCTCCGGCAGCGCCGAGATCGAGGGGGACGCCAAGTGAGCGGCACCGTACGACTGCTGGACGACACCCTCGCCGCCGCGAAGGCCGAGGGCCGCGCCGCCCTCATCGCCTACCTCCCGGCCGGTTTCCCGACCGTCGACGGCGGCATCGAGGCCGTCAAGGCCGCCCTGGACGGCGGCGCCGACATCGTCGAGGTCGGCCTGCCGCACAGCGACCCCGTCCTGGACGGCCCGGTCATCCAGACCGCCGACGACATCGCCCTGCGCGGCGGCGTGAAGATCGCCGACGTGATGCGCACGGTCCGCGAGGCGCACGCGGCCACCGGCAAGCCGGTGCTGGTGATGACGTACTGGAACCCCATCGACCGCTACGGCGTCGAGCGGTTCACCGCCGAGCTGGCCGAGGCGGGCGGCGCGGGCTGCATCCTGCCCGACCTGCCCGTCCAGGAGTCGGCGCTGTGGCGCGAGCACGCCGAGAAGCACGGGCTGGCGACCGTCTTCGTGGTCGCGCCCAGCAGCAAGGACGGGCGGCTGGCCGAGATCACCGCGGCCGGCAGCGGCTTCGTCTACGCCGCCTCCCTGATGGGCGTCACCGGCACCCGCGAGACGGTCAGCTCGCAGGCCGAGGACCTGGTCCGGCGCACCCGCGCCAGTACCGACCTGCCGGTCTGCGTCGGGCTCGGCGTCTCCAACCCCCGGCAGGCCGCCGAGGTCGCCGCCTTCGCCGACGGTGTGATCGTCGGCTCGGCGTTCGTCAAGCGGATGCTGGACGCCCCCGACCACGCCGCCGCCATCGAGGGCGTCCGCGCGCTCGCCGGGGAGCTGGCGAAGGGCGTGCGCGGGCACGCGTAACCCGAACGGGTGGACCTGGGACCGGGGAGGCGCGGTGCGCCTCCCCGGTTCGTTCTGCGGGGTGTGAGCGAGAAGAACCGTGAGGAAAAGCGCACCGCCCGCGAGAAGCTGGCGGTCGAGCGTGAGAAGCACAAGCGCGCGGAGAAGCGGCGGCGCGCACTGATCGTCGGCTCCGCCGTCGTCGGCGTCCTGGCACTCGCCGCGGTGGTCGGCGTGATCGCTGCGAGCGCGGGCAAGGACGACGGGAGCGAGGCATCGGGCCCGGCCGTCGCGCCCTCGGGCGCCCAGGGCAAGGACGCGCTGGCGATCCCGGTCGGCAAGGAGGGCGCCAAGTCCACGCTCACCGTCTGGGAGGACTTCCGCTGCCCGGCCTGCAAGGGCTTCGAGCAGGCGTACCGCTCGACCATTCACGAGCTGACCGGGGCCGGACAGCTCAAGGTCGAGTACCACCTGGCCACGATCATCGACGGCAACATGGGCGGCAGCGGCTCCCGCACCGCCGCCAACGCGGCGGCCTGCGCCCAGGACGCCGGGAAGTTCACCGCCTACCACGACGTGCTCTACGACAACCAGCCCGCCGAGACCGACGACGCCTTCGCCGAGAACGACAAGCTGATCGAGCTGGCCGGCAAGGTCGAGGGCCTCGACACCCCGGAGTTCCGCCGCTGTGTCACCGAGGGCACCCACGACTCCTGGGTGGACAAGTCCGACTCCGCCTTCCAGAAGGGCGACTTCCAGGGCACCCCGACCGTCCTCCTGGACGGCAAGAGCATCTACGGGGACCGCACGATGACCCCCGAGAAGCTGAAGCAGATGGTGCGGGAGGCCAACGCGTAGCGCCCCGGGGCCCGCCTGTTATGGACCCGTAGCCGGGCTGCCCGGCGCGGGCCCGGCCGGGCACGGTAGCGTCGACCCTGCCATGGAACTTGCCTACATCCCCAGCCCGTCGCGCGGAGTGCTGCACCTCGGCCCCATTCCGCTGCGCGGCTACGCCCTCTGCATCATCATCGGCGTCTTTGTCGCCGTCTGGTACGGCAACAAGCGCTGGATCGCACGCGGCGGCCGGACCGGCACGGTGGCCGACATCGCGGTCTGGGCCGTCCCCTTCGGCCTGATCGGCGGCCGGCTCTACCACGTGGTCACCGACTACGAGCTGTACTTCGGGGACGGCCGGGACTGGGTGGACGCCTTCAAGATCTGGGAGGGCGGCCTCGGCATCTGGGGCGCGATCGCGCTCGGCGCGCTGGGCGCCTGGATCGGCGCCCGGCGCCGGGGCATCCCGATGCCCGCGTACGCCGACGCCGTCGCCCCCGGCATCGCCTTCGCCCAGGCCATCGGCCGCTGGGGCAACTGGTTCAACCAGGAGCTGTACGGCCGGGCCACCGACCTGCCCTGGGCGCTGAAGATCACCTCGTCGGACGGCGGCCGGGTCCCGGGCACGTACCACCCGACGTTCCTGTACGAGTCCCTGTGGTGCGTCGGCGTCGCGCTGCTGGTGATCTGGGCCGACCGGCGCTTCAGGCTCGGGCACGGCAGGGCGTTCGCGCTGTACGTCGCCGCGTACTGCGCGGGCCGCTTCTGGATCGAGTACATGCGGGTGGACGACGCCCACCACATTTTCGGCCTGCGGCTGAACAACTGGACCGCGCTGGTGGTGTTCCTGCTGGCGGTGACGTACATCGTGCTGTCGGCGAGGAAGCGGCCGGGCCGTGAGGCCGTGGTCGAGCCGGGCACTGCGGACGCGGGCTCCGCGACCGGGGAGCCCACGGCCGGGGAGCCCGCCGGGGACGGGTCCGCCGCGGGTGAGAACGCCGAGAGCGAGTCCGCCGCGAGCGGGGCCACGGAGCCCGAGGACGGCGCCGCCACCGAGGGGGACGCCAAGGACGCCGCCGAGGGGGACGTCAAGGACTCCGAGGGGGACGTCAAGGACGGGGCCGGGTCGGCGAAGAAGGGCTGACCGGCACCGCGTACAGGTGTCGGCGAGGGCGTCCGGAGCGGTGTTCCGGGCGCCCTCGCCGTGTGATTCAGGGCCGCCGGGACAGGGACAGGGTGTGCGCGGCCATGCGCGCAGGAGGCGGCGAGGCCCTCCAGGGCGCGGCGGTGTCGGTCATGGGCGGGTGGCCTCCCGGTGGGTGAGGTGGGCGAGGGTGTCGAAGCCGGTGCCGTCGAGGCCGGCGACGGAGGTGGCGAGGCGGTTCTTGAGCGGGGCCGTCCAGTGCTCGGGCAGCGCGGCGGGGTCGCCGGTGAGCAGGGCGGCGACGCTGCCGGCCGTCGCCCCGGCGGAGTCGGTGTCCCAGCCGCCGCAGACCGCGCGGCTGATGGAGCCGGTGAAGTCGCCGTCGGCGTGGGTGAGGGCGGCGGCGATCAGGGCGGTGTTGGGGATGGCGTGCACCCAGTGGTGGGTGGCGGAGTACGTGGCGTGCAGGGTGTCCACGACGGTGTCGAAGTCGTCGTGGGCGGCGGCCAGCGCGACGGCGTCCCGGACGGCGCGGGCGAGCCGGGAGCCGGGCGGGACGACGGCGAGCCCGGTGCGCAGACAGGCGTGGACGTCGTGGGTGCCGGTGGCGGCGGTGGCGATGACGGCGGCGGTGAACATCGCCGCGTAGACGCCGTTGGCGGTGTGGGTGAGGGCCGCGTCCCGGTGGGCCTGCGCCGCGGCGGCGCCCGGGTCGCCGGGGTTGGTCCAGCCGTGGACGTCGGCGCGGATCAGGGCGCCGATCCACTCGCGGAAGGGGTTGCGGTGCCGGGCGGTGTCCGGGGGGTCGAGGCCGGACAGGAGGTTGCGGTAGGCGACGCGTTCGGCGGTGAAGGTGCGGCCCGCCGGAAGCTCCTCCAGCCAGAGGCGGGCCACGTCCGCGGTGCTGAAGGCGCGGCCGTGCCGCTGCAGGAGCAGCAGGTTGAGCAGGGGGTAGTTCAGGTCGTCGTCCTCGGGCATCCCGTCGATGTTCTCGGCGAGGGAGGTGCCCGCCGAGCGACGGTTCCAGGGGTGGGCCGCCGCCAGCTCCGGGGGCAGGCCGCGGGCGGTGAAGTACGTGGCCGGGGGCCAGTTCCCGGTGGCGCGGGCGAGGCCGCGGATGCCGTCCAGGGTGAGTTTCTCCACGGGTTTGCCGAGCAGGCAGCCGACGGCCCGGCCGAGCCAGGCGGCCTCCAGGCGGCGCGGGGTGAGCGGCTCGCCGGGCGGCAGCGGGGCGGGCCAGTCCGGGCAGCGGGCCCGGATGTCCGCGAGGCCGGTGGGCTCGGCCGCCGCCGACGGGCCGGGCAGCTCGGCGAGTTCGTCGAGCAGCTCCTCCGCGAGCAGCCGCAGGTGACGGGAGGCCGGCTCGGGGGAGGCGCCCGCGCGGGCGGGTGCCGGACAGCCGCCGGCGGCCCGCCAGCGCCGGGCGACCGCCGCCGCGTCCCGCCCGTCCTGCGCGGCCTGCCGCAACTCGTGCCCGACGAGATCCTCGGGCTGCACCCAGGTCAGGCGGAGCACGAGCGCCCTCCTCCGGTTCGGGTGAAGGGGCGTCGGTGCGCGGGGCGGGCCCGGGGCGGGTGGAACACGGGGTGCCCTCCGCTTCCGGTGCGCGGGTGGTCGTGTGCGGGGCGGGGCCGGGTCAGGTGGGGCATCGGTCGTCTCCCAGTTCGGCGAACGCCCGCTCGTGGGCCCGGTGCCGTCGTACGTCCCGGGTGAAGATCTCCCGGGTCACCTCGGTGAGCGTGGCCGCGGGCTGCCACAGGTCCAGGCGGCTGGCCTCCGCGACCGTCTTCGCCCACTCCTCGGGGACCGGCGAGCCCAGCGCCCCCGCCAGCGCGCCCGCCATGGTGGCGATGGAGTCGCAGTCGCGGCCGTAGTTCACCGCGCCGAGGACGGCATGGCGGTGGTCGCCGCGGGCGACGACCAGCATGCCGAGCGCGATGGGCAGTTCCTCGATCGCGTGCAGCCGCGACGGGCGGCGGGCGCCCAGCGAAGGGGCCCGGTAGTCCGGGCCCACCGTGTCGTAGGGGGCGACCGCCGCGCGCAGCGGCGCGAGCGCCGACTCGAAGTCCAAGTGGCGCGCGGCGACTTCGCAGACCCGCTCGATGGCCTCACGGGTGCCGTCCTTGGCCAGCGCCAGACAGGCCGTGACCACCGACTCCGCCGTCGCGCCGGGCGCGCAGGCCGCCGCGACCGCCGCCGCGAAGACCCCGGCCGCCTCCCGGCCGTACGACCACTGGTGCGCGCCCGCGACGTCCAGGGCCTCGGCGTACGCGCCCGCCGGGTGGGCCGCGTTGACCAGGCCGACCGGGGCCAGGTACATCGCCGCGCCGCAGTTGACGATGTTGCCGACGCCGGCCTCGCGCGGGTCGGCGTGGCCGTAGTGCAGCCTGGTCACGAGCCACTTCTCGGCGAGGAAGATCCGCTGGAGGGGGAGCGCCTCGGCCTCCAGCTCCGGAATCCAGCGCGGGTTCGTCATCAGGTCCGGCACCAGGTGCTCCGCGACCGCGTACGCGTCGAGGTGGTCGCGGACGGTGGCGTACACCCTGATCAGCGCGTGCGTCATGAGGGTGTCGTCGGTGACGTGGCCGTCGCCCTTGTGGTACGGGGCGAGCGGGCGGGCGGTGCGCCAGGCGTCGCCGTGCCAGGGGCCGACGACGCCGTGCACCCGGCCGCCGTGCCGTTCCAGGATCTGTTCGGGGGAGTAGCCCTCGACCGGGCCGCCGAGGGCGTCGCCGACCGCGGCGCCGACCAGGGCGCCGGTGATCCGTTCCGCCAGGGTGGCCGCTGGTGCTGGGGTCATGGTCCGCTGGGTCCTTCCGGTCGGGACGGCTGCGTGGCGGCGAGCAGCGCGGCGAGTTCCACCAGGTCGGTGCCGGTGAGGCGGGGCAGTACGCAGCCGGAGAGGGTGCGGCAGGCGTCCCGCCAGGGCGCGGGGACGGCGGCGGCGCCGCCGAGCGCGCCGGTCAGCGCGCCCGCCAGGGCCGGGGCGGAGTCCGCGACCCGGGACAGACAGGCCGCCGCCGGGACCGCCTCCGCGATCCGGCCGCCCGCGGCGGCGGCGACCTCGGCGGCGACGGCGTTCCACGTCAGGTCGATGGCCGCGCGCATCCGGCGCTCCCGGCCCAGGTCGCCGAGCGCCTCGTCGTCCCCGGCCCGCAGCACCGCCTCCGCGGCGAACACCGCCCACTCCGCGTCGTCGGAGGGTCCCAGGCGCAGCGGCTCCGGCGGCTGGTTGAGGGCGATGGGCACGGGCAGCGTGGTCGTCGCGTTCTGCTCCGCGAAGGTGTCCAGCTCCCGGGTCAGCCGCCGCGTCCACTCCGGCATCCGGGCGGCCCGGTGCCGCGCGGCCGGCCACCCGGCGGCATCACCGGCGGCGAGCCCGAGGAGGAGGCCCTCGATGCGGTGGGGGGCGGGACGGGGGGCGGCGGTGGCTCCGGCCCCGCGCGTCGGTACGGGCGGCGACGCCGTCATCGTCGTCGGCATGTCGAGGTACGCCGTCGTCGTCGCGAAGGCGGGGGCGGTGTCCGGTGGCGGCCCCGGCGGGAGCGGTGCGGCGGGGGCGCCGGCGTAGGCGGTGGGAGTCGGCCGGGGACGGGTCATCGGTGGGTCTCCGCCGGGTCGGGCGCGGGTGGGGCGAGGAGGTCGGCGACGTCCAGGACGTGGTGGCCGGCCATGGCCGGCAGGCAGGAGCCGCGGGCCGGGCCGATGGCCGCCGCCCAGTCGGGCGGGATCGCGGCGGCGCCCCGCGTCGCCCCGGCGAGGGCGCCCGCGACCGCCGCCGTCGTGTCGGCGTCGCGGCCCATGTTGACGGCCCCGAGCACCGCGTCCGCGAAGTCGCCGTCGGCCGCCGCGTACGCCCCGAAGGCGAGGGCGACCGCCTCGGGCGCGAGGTCGGTCCAGGGGTAGCCGCCGACCACCACCGCGGAACGGACCGCGCGTTCGCCGCGGTGGGCGGCCGTCACCGCGCGGCGCAGCGACCGGGCCGTCCAGGAGTCGTCCGGTACGACGGCCAGCGCGGCGGCCACCACCGCGACGACCGGTGCCCCGGCCATCGCCGCCGCGACCCCCGCCGCCACCGCCTGGCCGCCGTAGATGCCCTCGCCGTCGTGGCTGACCGAGCCGTCGACGGCGACCAGCCGGGCCGCCTCGGCCGGGCGGCCCGCCGCGAACACCCCGTAGGGCGCCGCGCGCATGGCGAGCCCGTCGCTCCAGGCGTGCCGGTGCTGGGCGGAGATCGGCGCGGCCAGGCCCCGGCGGAGGTTCTCCAGGGTGCCGCGTTCGCTGAAGCCCGCGCCCCGGAACGGGCCCTCGTCGCGGTCGGCGATCCACTCGTGCCAGGCCGCCTCCACATGGGCCGGGGTGAGCGCGGCGCCGTGCCGGGCGAGCAGCAGCCCGGAGAAGATGGCGTACTCCGTGTCGTCGGTCCCGGCGGGCCGCTCGGCGACGTACCCGGTGATACGGCCCCAGCGGGCGCGGATCTCGGAGGGCTTGAGGTTCTCGGCCGGTGCCCCGAGGGCGTCCCCGACGGCGAGGCCGAGCAGCGCGCCGCGCGCCCGTTCGCGCGGTGCGGCCGCACCCCTGGGCGCGGTCGGCGCGGTCGCTGCCATGGGGTCTCTCCTCTCCCTCTGCGGAACTGTCCCCGGTGCGCGGCCCGCCGCAGCCTGACGGGCCGCAGCGTCACCCGGTCGACATATGTGCGGGCATGATCACGGATGAGCAAAGAGGCGCAAAGTCGCAGGTTAGCCCAGCCTTTCCTTGCTGGCGCGAAGGGAATGGGAGACGTACATTCAATGTTGTCAAGAAGTGGAATCTGTCTAAAGAAGCTGCTGGGGGAGCCTCCATGGCCATCATCGAGACCGAAGCGACGCTGCACGAGGCGCACCGCGACAACCACACCCACCGGGACGTCAACGGCGGCTGGCTGCGCCCCGCGGTCTTCGGCGCGATGGACGGCCTGGTCTCCAACCTCGCCCTGATGACCGGTGTCGCGGGCGGCGCCGTCAGCCAGCAGACCGTGGTACTGACCGGACTCGCGGGCCTGGCCGCCGGCGCCTTCTCCATGGCCGCCGGCGAGTACACCTCCGTCGCCTCCCAGCGCGAGCTGGTCGAGGCCGAGCTGGACGTCGAGCGCCGCGAGCTGCGCAAGCACCCCGCCGACGAGGAGGCCGAGCTGGCCGCGCTCTACGCGGCCCGCGGCGTCGAGCCCGGCCTGGCGCGCGAGGTGGCCCGCCAGTTGTCCCGCGACCCGGAGCGGGCGCTGGAGATACACGCCCGCGAGGAACTCGGCGTCGACCCCTCCGACCTGCCCTCGCCCCTGGTCGCGGCCGTGTCCTCGTTCGGTTCCTTCGCGCTGGGCGCCATCCTCCCCGTGCTGCCCTATCTGCTCGGCGCGACCGCGCTGTGGCCCGCGGTGCTGGTGGCGCTGGCGGGGCTGTTCCTGTCCGGCGCGGTGGTGGCGAAGGTGACGGCGCGCACCTGGTGGTACAGCGGACTGCGGCAGTTGGTGCTGGGCGGCGCGGCGGCCGGTGTGACGTACGTCCTGGGCAGTCTGTTCGGAACGGCCGTAGGATAGCCCGGCCCGAACTTATGCGAGGGACCGCATAAGTACCCGTTACCCGTTGGTTTCGAGTGTGTGAGCACCGGGCATGAGCCGTAAGCGCTGCGGGCAATGGGGCCTGTGGCGTACCCGCGGGGCGGGCGAAGACGCCCCTTCCGCCTTCCGGACCGACGGGCATCGATCTGTGCGTCGTGGTCCCCAGAGCCTTTCACCGCCGGGCGCGAAACCCCCGCCGCCACCCCCGCGGTGTCCGCATGTTGGAACGAAGTATCCGGTTCCCGAGAACCGCTCCATCATGTAACCTGCACGAAATTTTGTAGCCACGCAGAGGGCCAGCGTCGTCCCTCGGCACATGCACATATGCCAGATGACGACGACGGGAGAGCCGATGCGTACGCCGCGCCAGCCGTCCCAGCATTCCGCGAATGGCCAGAACTGGTCGTTCATGGATGCTCGCCCTGCTGCGCAGGGTATGTACGACCCCCGCAACGAGCACGACGCCTGCGGCGTCGGCTTCGTCGCCACTCTCACCGGCGAGGCGTCCCACACGCTGGTCGACCAGGCCCTCACCGTGCTGCGCAACCTGGAGCACCGGGGTGCCACCGGCTCCGAGCCCGACTCGGGCGACGGCGCGGGCATCCTCTCCCAGGTGCCGGACGCCTTCTTCCGCGAGGTGGCCGGATTCGACCTGCCCGCCGCCGGCGGTTACGCGGTCGGCATCGCCTTCCTCCCGGTGGACGGCACCGAGGACGCCGTCTCGCGCATCGAGACGATCGCGTCCGAGGAGGGCCTGACCGTCCTCGGCTGGCGCGAGGTCCCGGTCGCCCCCGGGCTGCTCGGCGTCACCGCCCGCTCGACCATGCCGGTGTTCCGCCAGATCTTCGTGACTGGGGGCACCTCCCAGACGGAGTCCGGGGGAGGCGCCGCCGAGGGCATCGCCCTGGACCGCCGGGCCTTCGTGCTGCGCAAGCGCGCCGAGCGCGAGGCCGGGGTGTACTTCCCGTCGCTGTCCGCGCGGACCATCGTCTACAAGGGCATGCTCACCACCGGCCAGTTGGAGCCCTTCTTCCCGGACCTGTCCGACCGCCGCTTCGCCTCCGCGATCGCGCTCGTGCACTCCCGGTTCTCCACCAACACCTTCCCGTCCTGGCCGCTCGCCCACCCGTACCGCTTCGTCGCCCACAACGGCGAGATCAACACGGTCAAGGGCAACCGCAACTGGATGGCGGCCCGCGAGTCCCAGCTCGTCTCCGACCTCTTCGGCGACCAGGAGAAGATCGACCGGATCTTCCCCATCTGCACGCCCGACGCCTCCGACTCCGCCTCCTTCGACGAGGTCCTGGAGCTGCTGCACCTGGGCGGGCGGTCGCTGCCGCACTCCGTGCTGATGATGATCCCGGAGGCGTGGGAGAACCACGACTCCATGGACCCGGCCCGCCGCGCCTTCTACCAGTTCCACTCCACGATGATGGAGCCCTGGGACGGCCCGGCCTGCGTCACCTTCACCGACGGCACCCAGGTCGGCGCGGTCCTCGACCGCAACGGCCTGCGCCCCGGCCGCTACTGGGTCACCGACGACGGCCTGGTCGTCCTCGGCTCCGAGGTCGGCGTCCTCGACATCGACCCCGCCAAGGTCGTCCGCAAGGGCCGCCTCCAGCCCGGCCGCATGTTCCTGGTGGACACCGCCGAGCACCGCATCATCGAGGACGACGAGATCAAGGCCGGGCTCGCCGCCGAGCAGCCGTACGCCGACTGGCTCCAGGCCGGCGAGATCGAGCTGTCCGTCCTGCCCGAGCGCGAGCACATCGTGCACACCCACGCCTCGGTCACCCGCCGCCAGCAGACCTTCGGGTACACCGAGGAGGAGCTGCGCGTCCTGCTGGCGCCGATGGCCAAGGCCGGCGCCGAGCCGATCGGCTCCATGGGCACCGACTCCCCGATCGCCGCGCTGTCCGAGCGGCCCCGGCTGCTGTTCGACTACTTCACCCAGTTGTTCGCCCAGGTCACCAACCCGCCGCTGGACGCGATCCGCGAGGAACTGGTCACCTCCCTGCGCTCCCCGCTGGGCCCCCAGGGCAACCTGCTGGAGCCGACCGCCGCGTCCTGCCGGACCGTCGTCCTGCCCTTCCCGGTGATCGACAACGACGAGCTGGCCAAGCTCATCCACATCAACGCCGACGGCGACATGCCCGGCTTCAAGGCCGCGACCCTCTCCGGTCTGTACCGGGTGCACGGCGGCGGCGAGGCCCTCGCCGCCCGCATCGAGGAGATCTGCGCCGAGGCCGACGCCGCCATCGACAACGGCGCCCGGCTGATCGTGCTCTCCGACCGGCACTCCGACGCCGAGCACGCCCCGATCCCGTCGCTGCTGCTCACCGCGGCCGTCCACCACCACCTCATCCGCACCAAGCAGCGCACCCAGGTGGGCCTGCTGGTCGAGGCCGGCGACGTCCGCGAGGTCCACCACGTCGCCCTGCTGATCGGCTACGGCGCCGCCGCCGTCAACCCGTACCTGGCGATGGAGTCCGTCGAGGACCTGGTCCGGGCCGGCACCTTCCTGCCCGGCATCGAGCCCGAGAAGGCCATCAAGAACCTGATCTACGCCCTCGGCAAGGGCGTGCTGAAGGTCATGTCCAAGATGGGCATCTCCACCGTCGCCTCCTACCGCGGCGCCCAGGTCTTCGAGGCCGTCGGCCTGGACGAGGGCTTCGTCGCGAAGTACTTCAACGGCACCGCCACCAAGATCGGCGGCGTCGGCATCGACGTCGTCGCCCGGGAGGTCGCCGCCCGGCACGCCAAGGCGTACCCGGCCAGCGGCATCGCGCCCGCGCACCGGACGCTGGAGATCGGCGGCGAGTACCAGTGGCGCCGCGAGGGCGAGCCGCACCTGTTCGACCCGGAGACGGTCTTCCGCCTCCAGCACTCCACGCGCTCCGGCAAGTACGACATCTTCAAGAAGTACACCGAGCGGGTGAACGAGCAGTCCGAGCGCCTGATGACGCTGCGCGGCCTGTTCGGCTTCAAGTCCGGCCGGCAGCCGATCCCCCTCGACGAGGTCGAGCCGGTCTCCGAGATCGTCAAGCGGTTCTCCACCGGCGCCATGTCGTACGGCTCCATCTCCCAGGAGGCGCACGAGACCCTCGCCATCGCCATGAACCAGTTGGGCGGCAAGTCCAACACCGGTGAGGGCGGCGAGGACCCCGAGCGCCTCTACGACCCGGCCCGCCGCTCCTCGATCAAGCAGGTCGCCTCCGGCCGCTTCGGCGTCACCTCCGAGTACCTGGTCAACGCGGACGACATCCAGATCAAGATGGCCCAGGGCGCCAAGCCCGGCGAGGGCGGCCAGTTGCCCGGCCACAAGGTCTACCCGTGGGTCGCCAGGACCCGGCACTCCACGCCGGGCGTCGGCCTGATCTCCCCGCCGCCGCACCACGACATCTACTCCATCGAGGACCTCGCCCAGCTCATCCACGACCTGAAGAACGCCAACCCCCAGGCGCGCATCCACGTCAAGCTGGTCTCCGAGGTCGGGGTCGGCACGGTCGCCGCAGGCGTCTCCAAGGCGCACGCCGACGTCGTCCTGATCTCCGGTCACGACGGCGGCACCGGCGCCTCCCCGCTCACCTCGCTCAAGCACGCGGGCGGCCCCTGGGAGCTCGGCCTGGCCGAGACCCAGCAGACCCTGCTGCTCAACGGCCTGCGCGACCGGATCGTCGTGCAGACCGACGGCCAGCTCAAGACCGGCCGCGACGTCGTCATCGCCGCGCTGCTCGGCGCCGAGGAGTTCGGTTTCGCCACCGCGCCGCTCGTCGTCTCCGGCTGCGTCATGATGCGCGTCTGCCACCTCGACACCTGCCCGGTCGGCATCGCCACCCAGAACCCGGTGCTGCGCGAGAGGTTCGCCGGCAAGGCCGAGTACATCGTGAACTTCTTCAAGTTCATCGCCGAGGAGGTCCGCGAGATCCTCGCCGAGCTGGGCTTCCGCTCCGTCGAGGAGGCCGTCGGCCACGCCGAGGCCCTCGACGTCACCCGCGCGGTCGACCACTGGAAGGCCCAGGGCCTGGACCTGGCCCCGCTGTTCCACGTGCCCGAGCTGCCCGAGGGCGCGGTCCGCCACCAGGTCACCGTCCAGGACCACGGCCTGGAGAAGGCGCTCGACAACGAGCTGATCAAGCTCGCCGCCGACGCGCTCGCCGCCTCCGGCGCCACCGAGGCCCAGCCGGTGCGCGCCCAGGTCCCGATCCGCAACATCAACCGCACGGTCGGCACCATGCTCGGCCACGAGGTGACCAAGAAGTTCGGCGGCGCGGGCCTGCCCGACGACACCATCGACATCACCTTCACCGGCTCCGCCGGCCAGTCCTTCGGCGCCTTCGTCCCCCGCGGCGTCACGCTGCGCCTGGAGGGCGACGCCAACGACTACGTCGGCAAGGGCCTGTCCGGCGGCCGGATCATCGTCCGCCCGGACCGCGGCGCCGACCACCTCGCCGAGTACTCGACCATCGCCGGCAACACCATCGGCTACGGCGCGACCGGCGGCGAGATGTTCCTGCGCGGCAAGGTCGGCGAGCGGTTCTGCGTGCGCAACTCCGGCGCGACCGTCGTCGCCGAGGGTGTGGGCGACCACGGCTGCGAGTACATGACCGGCGGCCACGCCGTCGTCCTCGGCGAGACCGGACGGAACTTCGCGGCCGGCATGTCCGGCGGCGCCGCCTACGTCATCGACCTCGACCGGGACAACGTCAACGCCGGCAACCTGGACGCCGTACGCGCCCTGGACGACGCCGACAAGCAGTGGCTGCACGACGTGGTGCGCCGCCACGCCGAGGAGACCGGGTCCACCGTCGCCGGGAAGCTGCTCGCCGACTGGCCCGCGTCCGCCGAACGCTTCACGAAGATCATCCCCAGCACCTATCAGGCCGTGCTCGCCGCCAAGGACGCCGCCGAGCGAGCCGGGCTCTCCGAGTCCGAGACCCACGAGAAGATGATGGAGGCGGCGATCAATGGCTGATCCGAAGGGCTTTCTGAACCACGGCCGCGAGGTCGCCACGTCCCGCCCCGTCGAGGAGCGCGTCAGGGACTGGAACGAGGTCTACGTCCCCGGCTCCCTGCTGCCGATCATCAGCAAGCAGGCCAGCCGCTGCATGGACTGCGGCATCCCGTTCTGCCACAACGGCTGTCCGCTGGGGAACCTGATCCCCGAGTGGAACGACTACGCCTACCGGGAGGACTGGTCCGCCGCCTCCGAGCGGCTGCACGCCACCAACAACTTCCCGGAGTTCACCGGCCGGCTGTGCCCGGCGCCGTGCGAGTCGGCGTGCGTGCTCGGCATCAACCAGCCGCCGGTGACCATCAAGAACGTCGAGGTCTCCATCATCGACAAGGCGTGGGAGACCGGGGACGTCGCCCCGCGGATTCCCGAGCGCCTGTCCGGCAAGACCGTCGCGGTGATCGGCTCGGGCCCGGCGGGACTCGCCGCCGCCCAGCAGCTCACCCGGGCCGGCCACACCGTCGCCGTGTACGAGCGCGCCGATCGCATCGGCGGGCTGCTGCGGTACGGCATCCCCGAGTTCAAGATGGAGAAGCGGCACATCAACCGCCGTATCGAGCAGATGCGCGCGGAGGGCACCCGGTTCCGCACCGGCGTCGAGATCGGCCGCGACCTGCTGGCCACCGACCTCAAGAAGCGCTACGACGCCGTCGTCATCGCCGTCGGCTCGACCACCGCCCGCGACCTGCCGGTCCCCGGCCGCGAACTCAAGGGCGTCCACCAGGCGATGGAGTACCTGCCGCTGGCCAACAAGGTCCAGGAGGGCGACTACGTCACCACCCCGATCTCGGCCGAGGGCAAGCACGTCGTCGTCATCGGCGGCGGCGACACCGGCGCCGACTGCGTGGGCACCGCCCACCGCCAGGGCGCCGCCTCGGTGACGCAACTGGAGATCATGCCCCGTCCGGGCGACGAGCGGAACCCGCTCACCCAGCCCTGGCCGACCTTCCCCATGCTCTACAAGGTCACCTCGGCCCACGAGGAGGGCGGCGAGCGGGTCTACTCCGTCTCCACCACCCACTTCGAGGGCGACGAGGACGGCAACGTCCAGTGGCTGCACATGACCGAGGTCGAGTTCGTCGACGGCAAGCTCACCCAGAAGCCGGGCACCGAGCGGAAGATCCCGGCCCAGTTGGTCACCCTCGCCATGGGCTTCACCGGCCCCGACAAGGAGAACGGCCTGGTCGAGCAGTTCGGCCTGGAACTCGACGCCCGCGGCAACATCGCCCGCGACGCCGACTTCCAGACCAACGTGCCCGGCGTGTTCGTCGCCGGTGACGCCGGCCGCGGCCAGTCGCTCATCGTGTGGGCGATCGCCGAGGGCCGCTCCGCCGCCAAGGGCGTCGACCGCTTCCTGACCGGCGCCAGCGAACTGCCCGCCCCGATCCGCCCGACCGACCGCGCCCTGGCGGTCTGACGGACCCACCGGACTGTCCCGTACAACGGCGTACGGAACACTGACGGCGCCCGCCCCCTGTCCCCGACCGGACGACGGGGCGGGCGCCGTCGCCCGTTCGGGGCGATGTCCTCGACGCGGCCGTAGGAATCGCGCCATTCCGGGGCGGAGTTCCCGGCGCCGGCAGCAGCGCCCCGCGCCCGGCGACCAAAGAGCCGACACCCCTGACGGAACCGGGAGCCGGGTCCGCGAAGGCCCGGCCCCGGTGGTGTTCAGGTGTCGCACTCCAGCACCGTCCGGCACAGCCCGCACCGCGCCCGCACCCGCCCCCGCACCGGCACCCGGATGCGCTGATGGCAGGTCGGGCACGGGAACGACACCCGCAGCGGCCCCCGCCCGTCCGGCGTGAACGCGTACGGCACGTCCGGGCCCGGCCCGGCCCCGCGGTGGTCCTGGGCGTGCCGCCGGTCGCGTGCGTAGCGCCGCCGGCCCGTCCAGCCCGCCGCCGTCAGCGGCGGCTGCCGCCCGTCCAGCAGCGCCCGCTCACGGCCCCGCGCGTACGCCGTGTACGCCTGCGCGCTGGTGAACCACACCGACGGGTCCTCGCCGAACGCCAGCGCCCGCTTGGCCAGCACGTACCCGAACTCCTCCGGCGTCAGATACCCCAGCTTCTGCGAGGACGCCGCGTCCTGGCGGAACGCGTCCAGCAGCAGCCAGCCCGCGCCCAGGTACGTCGTCACCGTGTCCGTCAGGATCTCGTTGTCCCGCACCCCCGGGAAGGACAGCCCCAGCCGGTGCAGGTACACATGCGTCACCTCGTGCGCCAGGGCCGCGCCGATGTCCCGGCGATGGGTACGGAACCGGTCGTTCAGCTCCACGAAGTACTCGGGCCCCGCCGTCAGTTCCACGTTCGCCGCGTGGGACATCTGCCGGAAGGAGACGACCAGCCGGGCGTCCGGGAGCCGGTAGTGCCGCACCAGCTCGCGCGCCACCCGCTGCGCCCCCAGATACAGGTCGTCGGTGTCGCAGAACGCCACGTCCGCCGGGGCCACGCTCACCGGGAACGTCCGCACGCTGTCGTACGACAGCCGCCGGTACAGCGCGGTGATCGCGGCCCGCACCGTCTCCAGATGCGGATAGCCGTGCTGGACCGGTCCGTCGTTCGCCACGCCGCCACCCCCGGGACGTCTGCACCCGAGTCCACTGTACGGCCGTCCCGCGCCGCGGTCGCGGCCCCGGCGGCGCGGGAGACGGCGGGGCGGAAACCGGCCGCCGGTCCGTGAGACGGCCCTGCCCGCCCCCGGGCCCGACCCGTAGGCTGACCCGTCATGACCACCAGCAACACCGGTACCGAAGCCGTCGACCCCGCGGTCCGCGAGGAACTCGCCCGGCTCCGCGAGAGCATCGACAACATCGACGCGGCCGTCGTCCACATGCTCGCCGAGCGCTTCAAGTGCACCCAGCAGGTCGGCCACCTCAAGGCCCGCCACCAGTTGCCGCCCGCCGACCCCGGCCGCGAGGCCCGCCAGATCGCCCGGCTGCGCGCCCTGGCCGAGAGCGCCAAGCTGGACCCGGCGTTCGCCGAGAAGTTCCTGAACTTCATCATCGCCGAGGTCATCCGGCACCACGAGCGCATCGCCGAGGACACCGGCGGCGCGGCCCCCGCACCGCACTGATCCGGCCGCCGGAACCCGCCGGAACGGCACGGGGGAGTGACACCGGCCCGTGCGCCGGGCATGCTGCGCTGTGCACCCCCCCCATGCCGGCCGGCGGACAGCCGTCGCCGGTTCCTCGCCACCCGTAACGGGTCGTGCACGAGGGAGGCACATCGGGCCATGCCGCCGGATGCCGGGATACTCATCGTCGACGACCACGAGGACACCCTCTACGCCCTGGAGAGCGCCCTGACCCCGCTGGGCTACCGCCTGGCGCGGGCCACCAGCGGCGACCAGGCGCTCAAACAGGTACTGCGCGGCCATGTCGGACTGCTCCTGCTCGACGTGCGGATGCCCGGCGTCGGCGGCCTCGACGTGGTCCGCTACATGCGCCGCGTCGCCCAGACCCAGCACATCCCGGTGATCCTGATCACCGGCTTCGGCATCGACCACGACCTGAGCGCCACCGCCTTCCGGCTGGGCGTCGCCGACGTCGTGACCAAACCCGTGGACCCCTGGACCCTGCGCACCAAGGTCCGCTACCTCTACGACACCCACCAGCACCACCTCGCCCTCCAGCGGGAGCTGCGCGAACTGCGCGCCCGCACCCGGGAACACGCCCAGGACCCGCCCCGCCCCGGCCTGCCCCACCCCGACCCGCCCGCCCCGCCGGACCAGCACACGCCGCAGCACACGCCGCAGCACGCGGCGCAGCACGGGGCGCAGCACGGGGCGCAGAAAGGGGCGCACGCCGGAGAGCGCGCCGGTACACGCGCGGGGGAGCGCGAGGAACTGCACCGGGACCGGACATAACCGCCGTACCGGACCCCGGCCCTGTGCCGCGCCCACGGCATCGGGCAGCATGGCCCGCATGTCCGTACTGACGCGCGACGAAGCGCAGACCCGTGCCCAGCTCCTCGACGTCCAGCACTACGCGATCGCCCTCGATCTCACCGGTGACGACGAGACCTTCGACTCCCGTACCACCATCCGGTTCACGGCACGGGCCGACGCGGACACCTTCGTCGAGCTGAAGCCCGCCGCACTGCACTCCGTCACCCTCGACGGAGCCCCCCTGGACCCCGGCACCCTCGACGACGGCCGGCTGCCGCTGAAGGGCCTGACCGCCGGCGAGCACGAGCTGAGCGTCCACGCCACCATGCGGTACTCCCGCACCGGCGAGGGCATGCACCGCTTCACCGACCCCGCCGACGGCGAGACATACCTCTACACCCAGATGTTCATGGACGACGTCCAGCGGGTCTTCGCCGCCTTCGACCAGCCCGACCTCAAGGCCGTCTTCGACCTCACCGTCAAGGCCCCCGAAGGCTGGACCGTCCTCGCCAACGGCGTCACCGAGCACACCGGCGACGGCCACTGGAGCGCCGCCCCCACCCCGCGGATCTCCACCTACCTCGTCGCCGTCGCCGCCGGCCCCTGGCACTCCGTGCGCACCGAGCACCGCGGCCTGCCCTTCGGCCTGCACTGCCGCCGCTCCCTCGCCGCCCACCTGGACACGGACGCCGAGGAGATCCTCGACATCACCCGCGCCTGCTTCGACCGCTACCACGAGAAGTTCGACGAGCCCTACCCCTTCGACTCCTACGACCAGGCGTTCGTCCCCGAGTTCAACGCCGGCGCCATGGAGAACCCGGGCCTGGTCACCTTCCGCGACGAGTTCGTCTACCGCTCCGCCGTCACCGACACCGAACGCCAGACCCGCGCCATGGTCATCGCCCACGAGATGGCCCACATGTGGTTCGGCGACCTCGTCACCCTCACCTGGTGGGACGACATCTGGCTCAACGAGTCCTTCGCCGAGTACATGGGCTACCAGACCACCGCCGAGGCCACCCGCTTCACCGGCCCCTGGACCGAGTTCGGCGTCACCCGCAAGTCCTGGGGCTACGACGCCGACCAGCGCCCCTCCACCCACCCCGTCGCCCCCGAGGCCGTCCCCGACACCGCCTCCGCCCTCCTCAACTTCGACGGCATCTCCTACGCCAAGGGCGCCTCCGCGCTCCGCCAACTGGTGGCCTGGCTCGGCGAGAAGGACTTCCTCGCCGGCATCAACATCCACTTCGCCCGGCACCGGTTCGGCAACGCCGCCCTCGCCGACTTCATCGACTCCCTCGCCGCCGCCACCGACCGCGACGTGCACGCCTGGGCCGACGCCTGGCTGCGCACCACCGGCGTCGACACCCTCACCGCGGCCGTCGACGCCCGCCCCGGCACCTGGACCCTCGCCCTGCACCGCGACGGCGACCGCCCGCACCGCGCCACCGTCGGCGTCTACGACCGCGACCTCAACGACGGCCGCACCCTCGTCCTGCGCGAACGCTACGAGACGGACGTCCCCCAGCCCGCCCCCGAGACCCGCCCCGGCACCCGCCCCGCCCTCGTCCTGCCCAACGACCTCGACCACACCTACGCCAAGGTCCGCCTGGACGAGCACTCCCTGGAGACCGCCCTGCGCGGCCTCTCCCAGCTCCCCGACCCCCTCACCCGCACCGTGGTGTGGAACACCCTGCGCGACATGGTCCGCGACGGCGAACTCGCCCCCGGCGACCACCTGGCCACCGCCGCCGCGCACCTCCCCGAGGAGACCGACCTCGCCCTCGTCCAGGGCGTCCTCGCCTTCGCCGGCACCCACATCGCCGACCGCTACCTCACCCCCGGACAGCGGCCCGCCGCCCTCGCCACCCTCACCGGCCTGTGCCGCGACCTCATCCGCCGCACCGAGGACGGCGACCACCCCGGGCTGCGGCTGACCGCCGTACGCCACCGCATCGCCACCGCCGCCCAGCCCGACACCATCGCCGCCTGGCTCGCCGACGGCACCGTCCCCGGCGGCCCCGAACTCGACCCCGAACTGCGCTGGCGCATCCTCACCCGGCTCGCCGTGCTCGGCGCCACCGACGAGGCCGCCATCGCCGCCGAACTCGACCGCGACCCCAGCGCCACCGGCCGGGAAGGCGCCGCCCGCTGCCGCGCCGCGCTGCCCGACCCCGAGGCCAAGGCCCGCGCCTGGGCGGCCATGTTCGACACCGACGACCTGTCCAACTACCTGTTCACCGCCACCGCCCAGGGCTTCTGGCAGCCCGAACAGGCCGACCTGGTCCGGGAGTACGTCCCCCGGTACTTCACCGACGCGGTCGCCGTCGCCGCCCGCCGCGGCCCCGCCATCGCCGCCGCCGTCGGCCGCTGGGCCTTCCCCGCCCACGCCGTCGACCCCGACACCCTCGCCCTGGGCCGCGCCCGCCTCCAGGACGCGGCCCCCGTCCCGTCCCTGCACCGCGGACTCACCGACCAGCTCGACGACCTGGCCCGCGCGCTGCGCATCCGCGAGACCTACGGCGACTGACCTCCCCGACCGTCCGCCGCGCGACCGGTCCCACCGCGCCCCGCGCGGCCGGTCCCGCCGCGTCCCGCGCGGCCGGTCCCGCCGGCCTCCGTGCGGCCTGGTCCCGCCGGTCCCGTGTGGCTTGGTTCCGGCCTGCGTGCGGCTTGGTTCCGGCCTGCGTGTGGCCGGTCCCGGCCTCCGTGTGGCTTGGCCGGCCTGCGTGCGGCCGGTGCCGACCCCCGTGCGGCCGGTCCCGGCCCCCGCGGTCCGGGGACCGGCCGTGCGGGGTTCCGCGGCCCGGCCGCGACACCTCCGGCCGCAATACCCCCTTTCCGACATATTTTCCCCGTACGGCAGTACCTCCGTTCGGGTTCCGCTCGTTGAGCCGGTCGGGGGTGCCCACGCGACCGCGTGGCAGCAGGCACCCCCTCCCGCGCCACGGAGGAACCGCCCATGAGTGCCCTGCCGCCCCTCGCCTCGGGCCCCGAAGGCCCCGACGCCCTGCGGCCGTTGCTCGACACCGTCCTCGACGCCCTGCGCACCGGCACGGCCACGCGCGGCGGCCCGATCCCGGCCGGCGGCCCGGACACCGTCGCCGCGCAGATGCGCGACGCCCTCGGCGACGTCCTCCCCGACCACGGCGACCCCGACGCCCTGCGCACCCTCGTCACCGCCCTCGCCGCCGGCGCCGCCGACCCCGCGCACCCCCTGTGCGCCGCCCACCTGCACGGACCGCCGCTCGCCGTCGCCACCGCCGCCGACCTCGCCGCCAGCGCCCTCAACCCCTCCCTCGACTCCTGGGACCAGGCCCCCGCCGCCTCCGCCCTGGAAGCCCTCGTCACCCGCGCCCTCGCCCACGAGACCGGCGCCGCCGACGCCCTCGTCACCACCGGCGGCACCGAGTCCAACCACCTCGCCGTCCTCCTCGCCCGCGAGGACCGCGGACCCGCACTGCGCCTCCTGCACGGCGCCAACGCCCACCACTCCCTGCCCCGCGCCGCCTGGCTGTACGGCCTGCCCGACCCCCTCACCGTCCCCGCCCCGGCCGGCCTCCTCGACCCCGACGCCCTCGACCGGGCCCTGCGCCGCACCCCCGGCCCCCACCTCGTCACCGCCACCGCCGGCACCACCGACGCCGGCCTCATCGACCCGCTGCCCGAGATCGCCGCCCGCTGCGCCGCCCACGGCGCCCGCCTGCACATCGACGCTGCCTACGGCGGCGGCCTGCTGTTCAGCGCCCGGCACCGCGCCCGCCTCACCGGCCTCGACACCGCCGACACCGTCGCCCTGGACCTGCACAAGACCGGCTGGCAGCCCATCGCCGCCGGCCTGCTCACCGTCCGAGACCCCGCCGGCCTCACCGCCCTGCGCCAGCGCGCCGACTACCTCAGCGCCGCCGACGACACCGACGCCGGCCTGCCCGACCTCCTCGGCCGCTCCCCGCGCACCAGCCGCCGCCCCGACATCCTCAAGATCGCCGTCACCCTGAAGTCCCTCGGCCGCACCGGCCTCGGCGCCCTCGTCGACACGATCTGCGACCTCGCCCAGGACCTCGCCGCCCGCGTCACCGACCGCCCCGGCCTCGACCTGCACGCCCCGCCCACCCTCAGCACGGTCCTGTTCCGGCCCGCCGGCGCCCCCGACCCGGCCGTCGCCGCCGTACGCCGGACCCTGCTCACCGAGGGCCACGCCGTCCTCGGCCGCGCCCGCCTCGACGGCCGGCTCTGGCTCAAGGCCACCCTGCTCAACCCGCACACCCGGCCCGGCGACCTGGCCGCCCTCCTGGACCTCGTGGAAGGACACACCCCCCGATGAACAGCGACACCCCCCGCGACCTGGTCGGCATCGGCATCGGCCCGTTCAACCTCTCCCTGGCCGCCCTCGCCCACCCCCTCCACGGCCTCGACGCCGTCTTCTACGACCAGCGCCCCGCCTTCCACTGGCACCCCGGCCTGCTCATCGACGGCGCCCGCCTCCAGGTCCCCTTCCTCGCCGACCTCGTCACCCTCGCCGACCCCACCAGCCCCTGGAGCTTCCTCGGCTACCTCAGAGAACGCGAACGCCTCTACCCCTTCTACTTCGCCGAGCGCTTCCACATCCAGCGCGCCGAGTACGACGCCTACTGCCGCTGGGTCGCCGAGAACCTCCCCGCCCTCCGCTTCGGCCACCGGGTCGACGCCGTCCGCTACGACCCCGAACACGCCCTGTTCGAGGTCGACCACACCCGCCTCGGCCCCGACGGCCAGGCCGAGGCCCCCGGCCGCACCCGCACCCGCCACCTCGTCCTCGGCACCGGCACCGAACCCCACGTCCCCGACCCGCTCAAACCCCTCGTCGACACCCCCGGCATCCCCGTCCTGCACGCCGCCGATTACCTCGACCACCGCGCCGACCTGCTCGCCGCCGGCCACGTCACCGTCATCGGCACCGGCCAGTCCGGCGCCGAGGTCTTCCTCGACCTGCTCCGCCACCGCCCCGCCGGCCGCGAACGCCTGCACTGGCTCGGCCGCACCCCCGCCCTCGCCCCCATGGAGTACTCCAAACTCGGCCTGGAGCACTTCACCCCCGACTACACCCGCTACTTCCACGCCCTCCCCGAACCCGTCCGCGACCGCCTCGTCCCCGCCCAGTGGCAGCTCCACAAGGCCGTCGACGCCGACACCCTCGCCGCCATCCACGACGAGCTGTACCGCCGCACCCTGCACGGAAGCTGGCCCGACACCGTCCTCACCCCCGGCGTCCAGGTCCGCACCGCCCACCGCACCGCCCCCGCCAAGGTCGAACTCCACCTCGAACACACCGAGCAGCACACCCGCTCCCGCCTCACCACCGACGCCGTCGTCCTCGCCACCGGCTACCGCGAACGCCCCCTGGACCCCCTCCTGGCCGGCCTCGGCCCCCACCTCCACCGCGACCACCACGGCCGCCCCCGCGTCGACGAACGGTTCCGCCTCGTCCTCGACCCCCGCATCGAGGCCGCCGGCCGCCACGTCTTCGTCCAGAACACCGGGACCCACACCCACGGCGTCGGCACCCCCGACCTCGGCCTCGCCGCCTGGCGCAGCGCCACCATCCTCAACACCCTCACCGGCGCCGAGCCCTACCCCCTGCCCCGCCGCACCGCCTTCACCACCTTCGGCCTCCCACAGCCCCCGCCCCGCACGCCGGCCGCCCGCGAGGCACGCGTCCTCACCCCGCTCGCGGACGGCATCCGAGCCGGCTCACCCCCGGCCCCCCGGCGCTAGAACACCGGCGTACCGTCCCGGGTCAGCCGCCAGTCCACCGACGCGAAGTCCGCCGGGTCCAGCACCCCCTTCGCGGTCACCCACTCCGCGATCCGGGTCCGGATCTCCGTCGACTCCGACCACACCTCCGGCGCCGACGCCACGTGCGGGAACGCCCCGCCGCCGTTGGCCCGGTAGTTGTTCACCGCCAGCACGAACCGCCGCGCGTCGTCCAGCGGAGCACCGCCGAACGCCAGGTTCCTGATCCGCGACCCGGCCGGCCGCGAGATGTCGATCTCGTACGTCAGCCCCGACACGTAGTCGTAGTTGTAGTCCGGCCGGCCGCCGGCGTTCGTCAGCCTGTCCACGTCCACCGCCGCCCCGGCCGGGGTCTGCGCGTAGTACTCCGCCGAGTACTCCAGGTACGCCCGCACCTGGGCGCCCGTCAGCACCTTCGCCACCAGCGTGTTGTCGTACACGTACAGACCCGACAGATCCCGGATCGTCACCTCGCCCGCCGGGATCTCGGAGGTCCGCGAGAACGGCGACGCCTGCGCCAGCACCGGCAGCGACGCGTACTCCGTGCCCGCCAGCGCCGCCCTGACCACGTCCTCCTGCACCCTGGTGATCAGGTCGATGATCGGCGCGTCCCGGTACCGGGCGTCCACCGTCGTCAGCGTCCCGGTCGCCGTGCCCACCACCTGGTTGACGTACGCCACCACCTTCGCGTGCTCGTCCGCCAGCAGCTTCGTGATCCGCGGGTCGTCCCCGACCGCCGCCGAGTCCCGCAGCGACGCCGTCACCGACTCGACCCGCCACCGCCCCTTCTCGAAGACCAGGGAGAAGTCGAACAGCGTCAGCCGCTCCGCGTAGCACAGCGGCTCCGACAGCACGACCGTCTTCCCGGTCGCCTCGTTCACGACCCGCAACTCCTCGATCTCCTGGTGCGCGTGACCCACCAGGACCGCGTCGATGCCCGGCACCCGACGGGCCACGTTCACCGCCGCGTTCTCCACGTACGGCACCTGATCGCCGTACGAGGACGTCCCCGACGTCCCCGAGTGCGCCGACACCACCACCACGTCCGCACCCATCGACCGCAGCTTCGGCACCCACTTCGCCGCCTGCTCCTCCAGCCCCGGGAACGCCAGCCTGCCCTGCACGTACGCCTTGTCCCAGATCGCGATACCGGGATTGGTCAGCCCCAGCACCGCCACCTTCACCGGCGGCGCCCCCTTCACCCGGAACGTCTTCATGAAGTACGGCGGGAAGGCCGGCCGCAGCGTCCTGGCGTCCACCGCGTTGGCGCCCAGCAGCGGGAAACGGCACTGCTCCTCGAACCTGCGCAGCGTCTCGATCCCGTAGTTGAACTCGTGGTTGCCCAGCGCCACGGCGTCGTACCCGATCGCGTTCATCGCCCGCGCCATCGGATGCACCGGCCCGCCCTCGGCGGTGATCGGGTCCACCTTCGCGTAGTAGTACGTCAGCGGCGTGCCCTGGATCGTGTCACCGGCGTCCAGCAGCAGCGTGTTCTCCCGGCCCTTCTCCCTGCGGACCTGCTCCACCAGCGACGAGATCCGGGACAGGCCCTGCGCGTTGCCCGCGCCGTCGGTGTACTCCGCGTCCTTGAAGTAGTCCCAGTTGAAGACGTGCCCGTGCAGATCGGTCGTGCCCAGGACGGTGAGCGCGTACCGCTTGGCCCGGCGGCCCCCGGGCCGGGAGTGCGCCTCGGCCGCCGGCGCCGCCACCGCGCCGGCCAGCGCCGCCCCCGCCCCCGTCACGGCGGACCTCTTCAGAAACCTTCGGCGGTTCAACGGCATGGCTGCTCTCCTCGACGACGAGCCTCACGGCAGGTGGTGACGCGCGTAGATTCTGGCCGCCGCGGACCACCGGCGACAGGCTCCCCAGGTTGCGATCCGGTGACGTGTCCCGGCCCGTCCCTTCGCGGCAGGTCAAAAGGGCTTCACCCGACGGTCGTTGGGCGGACACGCGTCCCCGATTCTCTACCCGCCGGTAGGTCGTAGGGTCGCCCCATGCGCCGAGCCAGAATCGTCTGCACCCTGGGCCCCGCCACCGACTCGTACGACCGGATCGAAGCACTGGTCGACGCCGGCATGGACATCGCCCGCTTCAACCTCGGCCACGGCGGCCGCACCGAGCGCGAGGAGCGCTACCGGCGGGTGCGCAAGGCGTCCGACCAGACCGGCCGCAGCGTCGGCGCCCTCGCCGACCTCCAGGGCCCCGAGATCCGGCTCGGCACCTTCACCGAGGGACCGGTACTCCTCGAACGCGGCGACGAGTTCACCATCACCGTCGAAGAGGGCGCCGAGGGCGACCGCGCAGGCTGCGGCACCACCTACGCCGGCCTCGCCGCCGACGTCACCCCCGGCGAACGCGTCCTCGTCGACGACGGCAAGGTCTGCCTGGAGGTCACCGGCGTCGACGGCCCCCGGGTCCGCACCCGGGTCGTCGAGGGCGGCATGGTCTCCGACCACAAGGGCCTCAACCTCCCCGGCGTCGCCGTCTCCGTCCCCGCCCTCGCCAAGAAGGACGAGGACGACCTGCGCTGGGCACTGCGCACCGGCTTCGACGTGATCGCCCTCTCCTTCGTCCGCAGCGCACGCGACATCCTCGACGTCCACCGCGTCATGGACGAGGAGGGCCGCCGCCTCCCCGTCCTCGCCAAGATCGCGAAACCCCAGGCGGTCGAGGACATCGAGGACATCGTCGCCGCCTTCGACGGCGTCATGATCTCCCGCGGCGACCTCGGCGTGGAGATGCCGCTGGAACAGGTCCCGATCGTCCAGAAACGCGCGATCAAGCTGGCCAAGCGGAACGCCAAACCGGTCATCGTCGCCACCCAGATGCTCGACTCGATGATCGACAACGCCCGGCCGACCCGCGCGGAGGCGTCCGACGTCGCCAACGCGGTGCTCGACGGCACGGACGCGGTGATGCTCTCCGGCGAGACCAGCGTCGGCAAGCACCCCGTGGAGACGGTCGGCACCATGGCCCGCATCATCGAGGCGGCGGAGGAGGATCTGCTGGCCGCCGGGCTCCCGCCGCTGACCGACCGCGCCAAGCCCCGCACCCAGGGCGGCGCGGTGGCCCGCGCGGCGGCGGAGATCGGCGACTTCCTCGGCGCCAAGTACCTGGTCGCCTTCACCCAGTCCGGCGACACCGCCCGCCGCCTCTCCCGCTACCGCTCACCCATCCCGCTGCTCGCCTTCACCCCCGAGCCGTCGACCCGCTCCCAACTGAACCTCACCTGGGGCGTGGAGACCTTCCTGGGCCCGCACGTCGACTCCACGGACGCGATGGTCGCCCAGGTCGACGAACTCCTCCTCCACCACGGCCGCTGCCGCCCCGGCGACACCGTCGTCATCACGGCGGGCTCCCCACCCGGCGTCTCCGGCACCACCAACCTGGTCCACGTCCACCACATCGGGCGGAAGTAGCGGCTAGTACTTGGCCCCGACATGAGCGTCCATGAGCGCCACGGACGCCCTGCGGGCGATGGAGATGGTGAAGGGGTCGCTTCCGCGTGCGAGGGTGGTCCACTCGACGCCGAGCCTGTCGAGGGTGCCGGCCAGGAGCCCTCGGATGTCGTCCGACTTGTTGGCGAAGAAGTACCGGGGGTATTCGTAGCGCTTGCGCTCACCGCCGACGATCCGGGTCGTCCAATTGGTGATGCGGCAGCCGTCGGAATGGATGAGCCCGCGGACGAACTCCCACGGGAACGCGTCGACGATCGTCTGCTGCCAGGGTTCGAGTGCGATCTCCCGCTCGTGCTTCTTGCCGGGGCCGTGCTGCGGGAAGAGGCAGTGCAGGTGCTTCGAGTAGACCTTCACGTTGTGGCAGCCGGTCCGCCTCACGCGGCAGACCGAGTTGTCCGGGAAGACAGCCCGCATCGCGTTCTCGCAGTCGTCCATGAGCCCCGGCCATGAGTCCGAGCAGGTGATCATGAGATTGGGTACGCGGTGCGCCGAGTAGTGGCTGATGTGCCCGTCGCCGAGGTAGAGGCCCAGCAGGTAGCCGTACGCGGGCTCGTCCAGTTCCCGCCCGTCGCACCTCGGACAGGGTGGATCGGGTCTGCCCGGACACGCGCCCCGCTCGGCGAGGTCCCTGTGCTTCCAGTAACCGACCGTGCCCAGGGGCACGTTCAGTCGCCGGGCGACAGCGGCGTTCGGCACACCGCCGCGCAGCAGGTCGAGGGCCCTCTGCCGTACTTCGGCGCCATGGAAGATCATGAGACCAGGGTGGGCCGCCGGGTGTGAGGGCGTACGCCGAAAGGCGGAAGATCACGCGAACGTGACCTTCCGCTTTGTGTCCGTGTGCCCGGTGTGGGATTCGAACCCACATGCCCAAAGGGCACGGCATTTTGAGTGCCGCGAGTCTGACCAGTTCCTCCAACCGGGCTGGCCGGGTAACCGCTGAGAAGTGTACCGGGTCCTCGTCCGTCACCGCCTCTGGGTAGGCTGCATACGCAGCAGTACCTGCCCGGCCCGTAACAAGGAGCCCACGTGACCGCCCCCGAGTCGCCCCAGCCCGTCGACGTGCCCGATGACGACAAGTCGCACGTGCCTCCGCTGACGACCCGTGTCGTCATCGCCGAGGACGAGGCGCTCATCCGGCTGGATCTGAAAGAGATGCTGGAGGAGGAGGGGTACTCCGTGGTCGGCGAGGCCGGTGACGGCGAGCAGGCCGTCGAGCTGGCCCGTGAGCACCGGCCCGACCTGGTGATCCTGGACGTGAAGATGCCGAAGCTGGACGGCATCTCGGCGGCCGAGAAGATCGCCGAGGAGCGCATCGCCCCGGTCCTGATGCTGACCGCGTTCTCGCAGCGCGACCTGGTGGAGCGGGCCCGGGACGCCGGCGCGATGGCGTACCTGGTGAAGCCGTTCAGCAAGAGCGACGTCGTCCCGGCGATCGAGATGGCCGTCTCGCGGTTCACCGAGCTGAAGGAGCTGGAGAAGGAGGTCGCGGACCTTTCCCAGCGGCTGGAGACCCGCAAGCTGGTCGACCGCGCCAAGTCCGTCCTGCAGACGGAGTACGGGCTGACCGAGCCGGCCGCCTTCCGGTGGATTCAGAAGACCTCCATGGACCGGCGGATGTCGATGCAGCAGGTGGCGCAGGCCGTCATCCAGGACGCCGACGAGAAGAAGGCCCCCAAGGACTGACCCGGCGCACGGCACGGAGGCCCGCGTCCCCCGCATCGGCGGGGGCGCGGGCCTCCGTCGTGAGGACTCAGTCCTCCCCGAGGTACGCCTTGCGGACCGACTCGTCGTGGAGGAGGTCCCGGCCGGAGCCGGACAGGACGATGTTGCCGACCTCCATGACATGGCCGTGGTCGGCCAGCGAGAGCGCGGCCTGGGCGTTCTGCTCGACCAGGAGGATCGTCGTGCCCTGGGACTTCAGCTCCGCGATGGTCGACATGATCTTCTGCATCATGATCGGCGACAGGCCCATGGAGGGCTCGTCCAGCATCAGCAGCTTGGGCCGGGACATCAGCGCCCTGCCCATGGCGAGCATCTGCTGCTCGCCGCCGGAGAGGGTGCCCGCGGCCTGCTTCCGGCGTTCCCCGAGGATGGGGAAGAGGTCGTAGGCGCGCTGGATGTCCTGCTCGATGCCGGCTTTGTCGTTGCGGAGGAAGGCGCCGAGGCGGAGGTTGTCCTCGATGGTCATGCGGGGGAAGATGTGCCGGCCCTCGGGGGAGTGGGCGAGGCCGAGGGAGACGATCTGGTGGGCGGGGACCTTCTTCAGTGACCGGCCGTTGAAGCGGATCTGTCCGCCGACCGGCTTGAGCAGCCCGGACAGGGTGCGCAGGGTGGTGGTCTTGCCGGCGCCGTTGGTGCCGATGAGGGTGACGACCTCGCCGGCGTCGACGGTGAACGAGATGCCCTTGACGGCTTCGATCTTGCCGTAGGCGACGCGGAGGTCCTCGACCTCTAGCAGCGCGGTCATCGGTCGGTCTCCTTGTTCTGCTGTCCGGCCGCGGGGTCCGCCGGGGCGTCGGCGTGGCCCCCGGCGTGGGCCTCGGCGGCCTCCACCTCGGCCGCCTCGGCCGCGCCGGGGTCGTTGTCCAGGGGTTCGCCGAGGTAGGCGGCGACGACGCGGTCGTCGCCCTGGACGGTGGCGCTGTCGCCTTCGACGAGTTTCTCGCCCTGGACGAGGACGGCGACGCGGTCGCAGAGGTTGAAGATGAACCTCATGTCGTGCTCGATGACGAGGACGGCGATGCCCTGGTCGCGGATGGCGAAGACGAGTTCCTCGGTGGCGCGGGTCTCCTGCGGGTTCATGCCGGCGGTGGGCTCGTCCAGGAGGAGCAGGCCGGGTTCGCTGGCGAGGGCGCGGGCGATCTCGAGTTTGCGCTGTTCGCCGTAGGGGAGGTTGCGCGCGAGGTGGTCGGCCTTGGCGGCGAGTCCGACGAACTCCAGGAGTTCCATGGCGCGGGCCCGGGAGGCCTTCTCGGCGCGGTGGAAGCCGGGGCCGCGCAGGACGGCGGACCAGAAGCCCTCTTTGGTGCGGGTGTGGCGGCCGACGAGGACGTTCTCCAGGACCGTCATGTTGGCGAAGAGGCGGATGTTCTGGAAGGTGCGGGCGATGCCGGCGGCGGTGACCTTGAAGGACTTGGGCGGCAGGATCTGGCCCTTGAAGCGGACCTCGCCCTCGGTGGGGGTGTAGAGGCCGGTGAGGCAGTTGAAGAAGGTGGTCTTGCCGGCGCCGTTGGGGCCGATGAGCCCGACGATCTCGCCGCTGTTGACGGTGAGGTCGACGCCGCGTACGGCGGTGAGGCCGCCGAAGCGCATGGTGACGCCGCGGGCGTCCAGGACGGTCCGGCCGGGGGTGGTGGCGCCGGGGGCGCCGCCCTTGGTGGTGGTGTCGGTGGTCATGGTGGTCAGGCCCCTGTCTTGCCGAGGACTGCGGGCGCGTCGGCCTCTTCGTGGAATTCGAGCTGGCGGCGGCGGTTGGGGACGAGGCCCTCGGGGCGGAAGCGCATCAGCAGGACGAGCGCGAGTCCGAAGGCGAAGAGCTGGTAGTCGCCGAGGAACTGGAGCTTGTTGGGGATGAGGAAGAGCAGTGCGGCGCCGATGAGGGGTCCGCCGATGGTGCCCATGCCGCCGAGGACGACGGCGGCGAGGAGGAAGGCGGAGTTGGGCGGGGTGGTGCCGGCGAAGAGGTACTGCTCGGGGGTGACGGTGTAGGTGACGTGGGCCTGGACGGTGCCGGCGAGGCCGGCGAGGGAGGCGCCGACGGCGAAGGCGATGAGTTTGACGCGGAAGCCGTTGATGCCCATGGCGAGGGCGGCGGTCTCGTCCTCGCGGATGGCGACCCAGGCGCGGCCGATGCGGGAGTCGCCGCTGCGCCGGAAGACGAGGACGACGACGGCGGTGATGAGCAGCATCAGGAAGAAGTAGTTGGCGAAGCGGCCGATGGTGACGCCGGCGATGTCGTGGTGGGTGCCGAAGTCGAAGCCGAGGACCTCCAGGTCGGGGATGCCGGCGATGCCGTTGGACCCGTTGGTGACGTCGGGTCCGGAGGTGCCGTCGAGGTTGTTGGCGGTGATGCGGAAGATCTCGCCGAAGCCGAGGGTGACGATGGCGAGGTAGTCGCCGCGCAGCCGCAGGGTCGGGGCGCCGATGAGGACGCCGAAGACGAGGGAGGCGGCGGCGCCGACGAGGACGGCGGCCCAGAAGGGGAAGTGCACGTCGAACGGGGAGCTCTGGGAGCCGGAGACCAGGGAGGCGGCGTAGGCGCCGACGCCGAGGAAGGCGACGTATCCGAGGTCGAGGAGGCCGGCGAGGCCGACGACGATGTTCAGGCCCAGGGCGACGGTGGCGAAGATGAGGATGTAGACGCCGAGGGTGGCGTACTGGTCGTCGGTCTGGGTGAAGGGGAAGCAGGCGGCGGCGACGAAGGCGCCGCAGATGGTGATGTTCTGGTGCCGGGCGGTGATCTCGGTGACCTGAGCGATCAGTCCGGAGCGGTGCAGGGCGGCGAAGCCGAGGCCGGCGGTGATGAGGAAGCCGACGAAGAGTTCGTCGTACTCGGTGCCGATGCCGTAGGTGAAGACGGTCAGGGCGACGCCGAGGACGGCGACGATGATGAGGATCTCGGCCCAGGAGGGCATGGCGCGGACGGGGCGGGGGCTGCCGGCGGCGAAGGCCGCCCGGACCGTCTGCCAGTTCTGGGCGGTGGTGTGCCGCAACCGTTCCCGGGGGGTGCTGTCCGGGTCGTGGGGGTCGGGGGCGGGGCGTTCGAAGGGGAGGGCGAGGGCGCCGAGGAAGGCGATGAGGGTGACGGCGGCGGCGAGGTAGCCGCCGGGTTCGAGGTTGACGACGCCGCCGAGCTGGGCGCTGATCGCGATGACCGTGTACCAGGTGGTGGCGAGGGTGGCGAGGGCGGCGAACTTGACGGCCGCGTCGGCGCCGGCGGGTGCGAGCCAGCGCAGGCCCTTGACGCCGTAGGAGGCGAGGCCGAGGAGCGCGGTGAGGGCGCCGCCGATCAGGACCAGGACCTGGAGGCCGCCGGGGTAGCCGTAGACGGTGAGGTCACCGGGGAAGGCGGAGGTCCAGGTCCAGGCGAGGAAGGTGGAGACGACGGTGAGGGCGCCGCCGCCGGTGGCGAGGGCGCGGCCGAGGTGCGGGGGTATGCCGATGAGGCCGGTGGCGCCGCCGTCGGGGGTGGCGGGGCCGGGGGTCTTCGGGGTGGTGGTCTGTGTGGTCATCGGTGTCACGCCCTGTCCGCAACGCGTTCGCCGAGCAGGCCCTGTGGCCTGAGCAGCAGTACGAGGATGAGGAGGATGAAGGCCCATACGTCGGCCCAGGACTGGCTGCCGAACTGTCCGAGGCCGGGGACGTCGGCGACGTAGGCGGTGGCGAGGGTCTCGGCGATGCCAAGGACGACGCCGCCGATCATGGCGCCGTAGATGTTGCCGATGCCGCCGAGGACGGCCGCGGTGAACGCCTTGAGGCCGAGGATGAAGCCCATCCGGAAGTCGATCTGGCCGTACTTGAGGCCGTTGGCGACGGCTCCGACGGCGGCGAAGAGGGCGCCGAGGGCGAAGGCGATGACGATGATGCGGTCGGTGTTGACGCCCATCAGGCGGGCGGTGTCCGGGTCCTGGGCGGTGGCCTGCATGCCGCGTCCGGTGCGGGTGCGCATCACGAAGTAGGCGAGGAAGGCCATGCTGACCGGGGCGGCGATGAGGAGGAAGATGTCGCCGGTCTGGATGGTGACGTCGCCGAGGTGGAAGGGGCCGCCGTCTATCTGGGGGAAGGTCCGCGCGGATTTCGCGTCGGGGTACCAGGCCCAGACCGCCTGCTGGAGGGCGAGGGAGAGGCCGATGGCGGTGATGAGGGGCGCGAGGCGGGGGGCGCCGCGCAGTGGACGGTAGGCGAACCGTTCCGCCCCGACGGCGACGGTGACGGCGACGATCATGGCGCCGATCAGCATCAGCGGCAGGGCGATCCACATGGAGGTGCCGTCGGGCAGGATGTAGACGTAGACCGTGAGTGCGCCGAAGGCGCCGGTCATGAAGATCTCGCCGTGGGCGAAGTTGATGAGCTGGACGATGCCGTAGACCATTGTGTAGCCGATGGCGATCAGCCCGTACATGGATCCCAGTAGCAGGCCGTTGACCAACTGCTGCGGCAGTTCGTTCACCGCATGTCCTCCGTGACTTTCGGGCGTTCGACGGATGTGGCCGGATGCGAGTCCGCGCGGGGCGCCTGTGGAACAGCGCCCCGCGCGGCTTGGTGGGCTGTGGTGCGGGCTGGGTCAGCCGGTGTAGGTGCCGGACTTGACGGCCTTGAAGGCTCCGTTCTCGACGGCGTACACGGTGAGCTGCTTGTTGGTGGCGTCACCGAACTCGTCGAAGGAGACCTTGCCGGTCACACCGTCGAAGGAGACGTTCTGCATGGCCGCGGTGACCTTGGCGCGGGCGTCGTCGGGGAGCTTCCCGCCGTTGTCGTCGACGACCTTCTTGACGGCCTCGATGATCGCCCAGGCGGAGTCGTAGGAGTAGCCGCCGTAGGCCGCGTAGTCCTCCTTGTAGCCGCCGGCCTTGTAGTCGGCGACGAACTTCTTGGCGGAGTCGAGTTCCTCGACGGGCGCGCCGACGGAGGTGGCGAGGTCGCCGTCGCTGCCGGCCCCGGCGAGCTTGATGAAGGTGTCGTCCTTGATGCCGTCGCCGCCGACGAGCGGGATCTTGGCTCCCGCTTCCTTGATCTGCTTGCTGAGCGGGCCGGCCTGCGGGTATTCGCCGCCGTAGTAGACGACGTCGGCGCCGGAGTTCTTGACCTTGGTGGCGACCGAGGAGAAGTCCTTGGTGTCCGGGTTGATGTGTTCCGTACCGACGACCTTGCCGCCGAGCTTCTTGAATTCCTCGGTGAAGGTGCCGGCCAGGCCCGCGCCGTAGGTCTTCTTGTCGTCGATGACGAAGACCTTCTTCTTCTTGGCGTCGTTGTAGACGTACTGGGCGGCGAACGGGCCCTGGATGGCGTCCGTGGTCGCGGTGCGGAAGTACGACTTGTACGGGCGGACCTTCTTGGTGCGCCAGTCCGGGCCCTGGGTGAGGGAGGGGCCGGTGTTGGCCGGGGAGACCTCGACCAGGCCGGCGCTGTCGAAGACCTTCTGCATCGACTCGCCGACGCTGGAGTTCAGCGGGCCGACGACGCCGAGGACGGACTTGTCGGCGACGAACTTGGCGGCGTTCTGCTGGCCGACGGAGGGCTGGCCCTGGTCGTCGAGGGCCTCGATCTCGAAGGTGACGCCATCGACGTACTTCTGCTTGTTGGCGGTCTTGGCCGCGAGGTCGGCCGAGTTCTTGATGCCGAGGCCCAGTGCGGTCAGGTCGCCGGTCAGCGGGGCGTCGACGCCGATGACGACGGTGGTGCCGTCGCCGTTACCGGAGTCCGAGCCGCCGTCGTCGTCGCGCGAGCCGCAGGCGGTGAGGGTGAGTGCTCCCGCCGCCAGAGCGGCGGTGATGGCGATGAGCGAACGTTGACGCACGATCAGTCCTTTCCCTGGCGCGGCCGCGTCCCCGTGGAGACGGCCGAGTCGAACGCTGGGCCGACGTGGCAATCGGACGGCGCGGTGACTGGCCGTGACTCTAAGCGCGTGCGGGGAACGCGGAGGAGGGTCTGACGGAGGCTGTGACGCTCTTGTTATGACACGGCGTAATGCAGAGCGGTACTGGCGGGGAAGAAGGGCGGAATTCCGGCCGATTCGCCCGGTCCGCATGCTGAGAACCCGCAGGACCGAGCGGGGGTGTTCAGGTGTGTCCGGGCTTTTTGGTGATTACCGGATTCCGTCGCCGCAGGCGACCCGGAGGGCTTCGGAGAGGTGCTGCGCATATCGCGGACCCAGGATGAAGCTGTGCACTTGTATTGCGCGTGTATTACGCAGTGTTACGTCAAGGAAAGGGAGTCCGGGATTCCGGGGCGCTTTATCGCATTCCGTCACCCGCAGCGTGACGGTGATCCGGCGGACGGAATGCGGCTTTGTCCGGAAAGGTGCCGCCGGGGAGGAGGTCACGGTGAGGCCGGCGTAGGGCTGGCCGAGGCCGGTCACGGTGACGGGCGGTCCGGAGCGGACGCTGAGCGCCACGGCGAAGCTGAAGCCCCCGGCGGCGCCGCTGCGGGGGGTGGCCACCGGGTCCAGGTAGACGAGGTCGACCGCCTGGGAGGGGTACGGCGGCGGGGGGTCGGGCGGGGGCTCGGGCCGGCCGGCGTAGAGGTAGCCGCCGCCGGCCAGGACGGCGAGGGCCGCGGCGGTGGCGAGGGCGGCACGGCGGTGGCGGGCGAGGCGTCCGGGCGGGCGGGGCGGCAGCCGCGGGACGGCGTGGGCGTGGGTGCCCTCGCCCGCCTCGACGGGGCCGGTGCCGCTCATCCCCAGGGCCCCGCGGTCGGGCCGCCGTCACGGTAGGCGCCGGCACACCTGGCGCGGGACTGGCGGTCGATCGACTCCCGTGCCCGTGACGGCCCTTGACGGGCGTTCACCTGCCGGGCCTCCTCCAGGACCGCACGCAGGATGTCGTACTGGCGGTTGGACAGCCCCATCGACTGGTAGTCCCCGTAGGAGTCGCCTTCGAGCAGCTCCCGTGCCCAGTAGGCGACGGCGCGCTCGCAGAGCTTCGCCGGCCGGACGGCCGTGGCGGAGGGGGCGGGTGTCGGCCTGGAGCCGCCGCCCGGTGATGAGCCGCAGCCCGCGGCCGCCGCGCAGACCGCCAGCGCCAGCCCGGCCACCAGCGCCCGCGCCCCCGGCCAGGGGGCCGCTCCCCGTCCCATGCCCCGACGCTAGGGCGTCGGGGGCCGGGGGGCAATGGAGGCGGCGCCGGGAGGGCGCCCGGCTCGCGGCGGTGCCGGAAGGAGCGGTCAGCCCGAGGCGCCGCCACGGGCCGCCGCGGCGAGGTCCACGTCCCGCAGCAGGCAGGTCAGCCGGGCCGTGCACACCCGCCGGTCCTGCTCGTCGGTGATCACGATCTCGTACGTCGCCGTGGTCCGGCCCCGGTGCACCGGCGTGGCCACCCCGGTCACCAGGCCGGAGCGGACCCCGCGGTGATGCGTGCAGTTCAGGTCGACCCCGACGGCGATCTTGGAGCTGCCGCCGTGCAGCATCGAGCCGACCGACCCGAGCGTCTCGGCCAGCACGGCGGAGGCGCCGCCGTGCAGCAGCCCGTACGGCTGGGTGTTGCCCTCCACCGGCATGGTGCCGACGACGCGGTCCGCCGACGCCTCCCGGATCTGGACGCCCATCCGGGTGCCGAGGTGTCCCGCGGAGAACAGGGCGGGCAGGTCCACGCCGAGCGCGGCGTACTCGGCTATGACTTCCTGCGGGAACTGCACCTGATGCTGCTCGCCCATGGGCCCGGCTCCGTTCGTCCTGATCGGTACGGCACTGTACGCGCTGAGCAAACGCTCAGTCGGTCGCCGATTGTTCCAGACGGACCACGACGGACTTGCTGGCCGGGGTGTTGCTGATGTCCGCGGTGGCGTCCAGCGGCACCAGGACGTTGGTCTCCGGGTAGTACGCCGCCGCACATCCCCGGGCCGTCGGGTAGTGCACCACCCGGAAGCCGGGCGCCCGCCGCTCCACCCCGTCCCGCCACTCGCCGACCAGGTCGACGTACGCGCCGTCGCGGACCCCGAGCCCCGCCGCGTCCTCGGGGTTCACCAGGACCACCCGCCGGCCGTCGCGGATTCCCCGGTAGCGGTCGTCCAGGCCGTAGATCGTGGTGTTGTACTGGTCGTGCGAGCGCAGTGTCTGGAGCAGCAGCCGGCCCTCGGGCAGCTCGGGGTACTCCACCGGCGCGGCGGTGAAGTTGGCCTTGCCGGTGGCGGTCGGGAAGCGCCGCTCGTCGCGCGGGGCGTGCGGGAGGGCGAAGCCGCCGGGGCGGGCCACGCGGGCGTTGAAGTCCGCGAACCCGGGGATCACGCGGGCGATGCGGTCACGGATCGTCGCGTAGTCCTTCTCGAACTCCTCCCAGGGCGTCGCGCTGCGCCCGCCGAGGACCCGGCGGGCCAGCCGGCAGACGATGGCCGGCTCCGACAGCAGGTGCGGGCTCGCGGGCTCCAGGCGTCCGCGCGAGGCGTGCACCATGCCCATGGAGTCCTCCACGGTCACGAACTGCTCGCCGCTTGCCCGGAGGTCGCGTTCGGTGCGGCCGAGGGTGGGCAGGATCAGCGCCCGCGCGCCCGTGACGACGTGCGACCGGTTCAGCTTCGTCGAGACGTGCACGGTGAGCCGGGCGCGCCGCACGGCGGCCTCGGTGACCTCGGTGTCGGGGGTGGCGGAGACGAAGTTGCCGCCCATGGCGAAGAACACCTCGGCCTCGCCGTCGCGCAGCGCGCGGATGGCCCGGACGACGTCGTAGCCGGGCCGGCGCGGCGGGGCGAAGCCGAACTCCTTCTCCAGGGCGTCCAGGAAGGCGGGCGCGGGGCGCTCGAAGATGCCCATCGTGCGGTCGCCCTGCACGTTGGAGTGGCCGCGCACCGGGCAGACGCCGGCGCCCTCGCGGCCGACGTTGCCGCGCAGCAGCAGGAAGTTGACGACCTCGCGGATGGTGGGCACGGAGTGCTTGTGCTGGGTCAGGCCCATCGCCCAGCACACGATGGTGCGCCGGGAGGCGAGGACCATCTCCAGGGCGCGCTCGATCTGCGCGCGGGCGAGGCCGGTCGCCGCGAGCGTCTCGTCCCAGTCGGCGGCGCGGGCGGCCTCGGCGAACTCCTCGAAGCCGTGGGTGTGCTCGCGCACGAACGCCTCGTCGACCGCGCCGTCCGTGTCGAGGATCAGCTTGTTCAGCAGCCGGAACAGGGCCTGGTCGCCGCCGATGCGGATCTGCAGGAACAGGTCGGTCAGGGCGGTGCCGGCGGTGAGCCCCTTGGCGGTCTGCGGGTTCTTGAAGCGCTCCAGGCCGGCCTCGGGCAGCGGATTGACGCTGATGATCTTCGCGCCGCCGGCCTTGGCCCGCTCCAGGGCGGTGAGCATCCGCGGGTGGTTGGTGCCCGGGTGCTGCCCGGCGACGATGATCAGGTCGGCCCGGTGCAGGTCCTCCAGCAGGACGCTGCCCTTGCCGACGCCGAGCGTCTCCGACAGGGCCGAACCGGACGACTCGTGGCACATGTTGGAGCAGTCCGGCAGGTTGTTGGTGCCCAGCTCGCGGGCGAACAACTGGTAGAGGAACGCCGCCTCGTTGCTGGTGCGTCCCGAGGTGTAGAACACCGCCTGGTCGGGGGAGTCCAGGGCGGCGATCTCCTCCGCGACGATGCCGAAGGCGCGCTCCCAGGTGACCGGCTCGTAGTGGGTGCCGCCCTCCGGCAGGTACATCGGGTGGGTGAGCCGGCCCTGCTGGCCGAGCCAGTAACCGCTGCGGCCGGCCAGGTCGGCGACGGAGTGCGCCGCGAAGAACTCGGGGGTGACCCGGCGCAGGGTGGCCTCCTCGGCGACCGCCTTCGCCCCGTTCTCGCAGAACTCCGCGGTGTGCCGGTGCTCCGGCTCCGGCCAGGCGCAGCCCGGACAGTCGAAGCCGTCCTTCTGGTTGACGCTCAGCAGGGTCAGCGCGGTCCGCCTCACGCCCATCTGGCGCCGCGCGATCCGCAGGGTGTGGCCGATGGCCGGGATGCCCGCCGCCGCGTGCCGCGGCTCGGTGACCCGCGGCGCGTCCTGGACCGGATCACTCTTGGGCGGCTCGGCGGCCATCGCGCACTCTCCTTCGCGTACGTGTGAGGTACGTCTCCGATCCTCGCACGCGGCACCGACAGCGCGGCCGGCCGGCCGGGCGCGGGAGGCGGCAGCAATGCTTGCGGCGGAGCGCGGTTCCGCCGCCGTCCAGGGCCGCGGTGGCGCCCTTGAGGGGCGCGGGGAACGGCGCGACCGGCCACGACGCACCCGCGCCGCACGACGGCGGAACCCCGTCACGGCGAGCGCGGGCCCGACTGTCAGTGGCACGTGGCAGGATCGGGGACGTGGCAGAAACAGCATCGAAGACGACCGATACCCCCACCGGCGGCAGCCGTCCGCGCCTGATGCTCATGGACGGGCACTCGCTGGCGTACCGCGCGTTCTTCGCGCTGCCCGCGGAGAACTTCACGACCGCGACCGGCCAGCCGACCAACGCGATCTACGGCTTCGCCTCGATGCTGGCCAACACGCTGCGTGACGAGACGCCCACGCACTTCGCGGTGGCCTTCGACGTCTCCCGCAAGACCTGGCGCAGCGAGGAGTTCACCGAGTACAAGGCGAACCGCTCCAAGACCCCCGACGAGTTCAAGGGCCAGGTCGAGCTGATCGGCGAGCTGCTCGACGCGATGCGCGTCCCGCGCTTCGCCGTCGAGGGCTTCGAGGCGGACGACGTGATCGCCACCCTCGCCACCGAGGCCGAGGCCGAGGGCTTCGACGTGCTGATCGTCACCGGCGACCGGGACTCCTTCCAACTGGTCAGCGAGCACACCACCGTGCTGTATCCGACCAAGGGCGTCTCCGAGCTGACCCGCTTCACCCCGGAGAAGGTCGTCGAGAAGTACGGCCTGACGCCCGCCCAGTACCCCGACTTCGCGGCGCTGCGCGGCGACCCGTCGGACAACCTGCCGGGCATCCCCGGCGTCGGCGAGAAGACCGCCGCGAAGTGGATCAACCAGTTCGGGTCGTTCGCCGAGCTGGTCGAGCGCGCCGACGAGGTCAAGGGCAAGGCCGGGCAGAACCTCCGCGACCACCTGGAGTCCGTCAAGCTCAACCGCCGCCTCACCGAGCTGGAGCGCCGGGTCGAGCTGCCCAGCGGGGTCACCGACCTGGAGCGGACCGCGTACGACCGCAAGGGCGTCGCGATGATCCTGGACACCCTGGAGATCCGCAACCCCTCGCTGCGCGAGCGTCTGTACGCCGTCGACCCCGGCGCGCAGGAGGCCGAGGCCACCCCGGTCGTCGCCGACGGCGTCGAGCTGGACGGCACCGTGCTGGGCACCGGCGAGCTGGCCGCCTGGCTCGCCGAGCACGGCACCGGTCCCCTCGGCGTCGCCACGGTCGGCACCTGGGCGCTGGGCACCGGCTCGGTCGCCGAGGTCGCGCTCGCCGCCGCCGGGGGGCCCGCGGCCTGGTTCGACCCGTCGCAGTCGGACGAGGCCGACGAGGCGGCCTGGGTGTCCTGGCTCGCCGACCCGGACCGGCCCAAGGTCCTGCACAACGCCAAGGGCGCGATGCGGGTCTTCGCCGAGCACGACTGGAGCGTCGCCGGCGTCACCATGGACACCGCGCTCGCCGCGTACCTGGTCAAGCCGGGCCGCCGCTCCTTCGACCTGGACGCGCTGTCGCTGGAGTACCTGCACCGCGAGCTGGCCCCGGCCGCCGCGGCCGACGGCCAGTTGGCGTTCGGCGCGGACGACGGTGCCGAGGCCGAGGCGCTGATGGTGCAGGCCCGTGCCGTCCTCGACCTCGGCGAGGCGTTCGAGACCCGGCTCCAGGAGGTCGGCGCCGCGGACCTGCTGCGCGACATGGAGCTGCCCACCTCCGCGCTGCTGGCCCGGATGGAGCGGCACGGCATCGCCGCCGACCGGGAGCACCTCCAGGCCATGGAGCAGATGTTCGCCGGGGCCGTGCAGCAGGCGGTGAAGGAGGCCCACACCGCGGCGGGGCACGAGTTCAACCTGGGCTCGCCCAAGCAGCTCCAGGAGGTCCTCTTCGGCGAGCTGAACCTGCCCAAGACCAAGAAGACCAAGACCGGCTACACCACGGACGCCGACGCCCTGGCGTGGCTGGCCGGCCAGACGGAGAACGAGCTGCCGGTGATCATGCTCCGGCACCGCGAGCAGGCCAAGCTCCGCGTCACCGTCGAGGGCCTGATCAAGACGATCGCCGCGGACGGCCGTATCCACACCACGTTCAACCAGACGGTCGCCGCGACCGGCCGCCTGTCCTCCACCGACCCCAACCTGCAGAACATCCCGGTGCGCACCGACGAGGGCCGGGCCATCCGCCGGGGCTTCGTGGTCGGCGCGGGCTACGAGTCGCTGATGACCGCCGACTACAGCCAGATCGAGCTGCGCGTGATGGCCCACCTGTCGGAGGACGCCGGCCTGATCGAGGCGTTCACCTCCGGCGAGGACCTGCACACCACCGCCGCCGCGCAGGTCTTCTCCGTCGAGCCGGGCGCGGTCGACGCGGAGATGCGCCGCAAGATCAAGGCCATGTCGTACGGCCTGGCGTACGGGCTGTCGGCCTTCGGCCTCTCCCAGCAGTTGAACATCGAGGCGGCCGAGGCGCGCGGCCTGATGGAGGCGTACTTCGAGCGGTTCGGCGGCGTACGGGACTATCTGCGCCGGGTCGTCGACGAGGCGCGGGCGACCGGATACACGGCGACGCTGTTCGGCCGCCGCCGCTATCTGCCCGACCTCAACAGCGACAACCGCCAGCGCCGCGAGGCCGCCGAGCGCATGGCGCTCAACGCGCCCATCCAGGGCACGGCGGCGGACATCGTCAAGATCGCCATGCTCAACGTGGACCGGGCCCTGCGCGAGGCGGACCTCAAGTCCCGGATGCTCCTCCAGGTGCACGACGAGATCGTCCTGGAGATCGCCCCCGGCGAGCGCGACCGCGCGGAGGAACTGGTCCGCCGCGAGATGGCCGCCGCGGTGACGCTCCGCGTCCCGCTCGGCGTCTCGGTCGGCGCGGGCCCGGACTGGGAGTCGGCGGCGCACTAGCCAGGACGCCGAACGGCACCCCGCCGAGTCGCCGCCGCCGCGTCCCGCCGCCCGCCGACGGGCTCGCGGCCCGCGCCGGGCGGGCCGTCGGCCTCGGGGGGGGCAGCGCCGAGTCGTGGCGGGCGGGCCGCCGGCCGCGGCGGTGAGCGTCAGCCGGGGGTCGGCGTGCGGGTGCCCGCACCTGAAGGGTGTCCAGTGCCGGACGGGGTTTCGCCCGGCGGTGCGCCGCCCGCCCGCGGCGCACGGCCGGATCAGGCCCCGTCACTCAGGTGGCCCCCGCGGAAACGCCCCCGTCCGGGTCTCCGCCCAGGATGCGAGGCATGGGTATACGCATGCTCCACCACCGGACGTCACCGGCACGGGCAAGCACCGACAGACCCGCCCGTGTGCCACCGCGGCCCGTCCCGGCCGTCGCGCCGGATGCCGGCACCGGCCGCGTCCCCGCCACCGTCGCCACGGCAGTGCGCCGCGGCGCGGCGGACCTGCGCCGCGGCCTCACCCGCCGGGGCCCGGCCCGCCAGGGCCCCGCCCCCCGGGGCGGCCCGGCCGTCACGCCCCGGCGTGAGACACCCGCCCGGCACCTCTGGGCCGACCTGGCCCGCAACTGCCTGGCCCTCGCCCACGGCCTGCTGCCGCGCACCCGGCCCACCCGTGCGGTCACCGTGTCCGTGGCGACCACCGGCACCTCCCGCGCGGAGGACTCCCCCTCCTGACCGGCCAACCGGCCCCCGGCGTCGGGCAGATGGCCGAAGAGACCCGCCGCGTCCTTGCACTGCCGTGAACGAGCCACTAGCGTCCCGTGTCCGCGGGGCCGTTCCGGTACGTGAGCAACAGGTGAATATCAGGCGTGAACGGGTGTTCGGTGGCCTGGAGTTGCCGTAGGGTGCCGAGAGCCCATCGTGTCGGGGTGTACGTCGCAGAACGTCCTCACGCCGGTCGAGGGCAACCATCGAAGCGGATGGATCGTCCCCAAGGGACGACCACAGCAGGCGTCGAGGGACGCACCGGCGTCCACGGGAGGGGTTCAACTCTATGGCGGCGCATTTCGGCAGGAGACTGCGCAAGGGCGCGGTGACCACCACCGTGGCGGCGGTCGCGGTCGCGGCCCTGTCCGCGTCCCAGGCTCCGGACGTCACGGCGGACGCCCGGGACAGACAGTCCGCCGCCGACGCCACCTCCTCGACCGACGCGGCCTCCGAGGCCAACGCCACCGGCAACTCGCCCTACTACACCGACCTGCCGCCGCTCAAGAGCCCCAACCCGTCGCCGACCATCGGCACTCCGGTCGCCCGGGGCCCGGCCGAGGCGGGCATCCCCGCCACCGTCCTCGACGCCTACAAGAAGGCCGAAGCCGCGCTGCGCGAGGCCAAGCCGAGCTGCAACCTGCCCTGGCAACTCCTCGCCGCCATCGGCAAGGTGGAATCCGGCCAGGCCCGCGGCGGCCGCGTGGACGCCGACGGCACCACCATCAGCCCGATCATCGGCCCCCAGCTCGACGGCAACGGCTTCGCCCTCATCAAGGACACCGACAACGGCGCCTACGACGGCAACAGCGACTACGACAACGCCGTCGGCCCCATGCAGTTCATCCCGTCCACCTGGGCGTGGGCGGGCCGCGACGGCAACGCCGACGGCAAGCGGGACCCCAACAACGTCTACGACGCCGCCCTCGCCGCCGGCCACTACCTGTGCCGCAACGGCTGGGACCTGTCCACGCAGGCCGACCTGAACCGGGCGATCCTCAGCTACAACAACTCGCAGGACTACCTGAACACCGTCCTGTCCTGGCTGGAGTACTACCGCAAGGGCAGCCACGAGATCCCGGACGGCACCGGCTCGCTGCCGGTGGGCCGCAGCGACAGCGGCGCCGGTACGGCCTCACCGAGCCCCAGCATCCAGGTGCCCGCGACGACCGCGCCGCCCGCGAAGCAGCCGAAGCCGGACGAGACGACGAAACCCGCCAAGCCGTCGAAGCCGACGACGCCGTCGAAGCCGACAAAGCCGTCGAAGCCCGCGGACCCCACCCCGCCCGGCAGCGATCCCGGCTCCCCGACGCCGAACCCGCCCTCCACCGGCACGCCCACGCCCACCCAGACCGTGGCCCGCCTGGAGAACGCGGGCACCGGCAGGCTCAGCGCCGTCGCCGGGGACACGTTCGCCGAGCGGATCAGCGCCCGCGCGGAGACGGAGGCCGGCCAGGGCGTCGGCAAGGTCCGCGTCCGCTTCACCGTCGTCGGCGACACCGACGCCGCCTTCGCCACCGGCGAGAACGTCGCGACAATCGCCACCGACAGCTCCGGCGTGGCCGTCGCCCCCGCGCTGAAGGCCGGCGAGAAGACCGGCGACTTCACCGTCCGCGCCACCGTCGTCGGCCGCGTGCTCCCCGGCGTCGACTACAAGGCGACGGTCACCGCGCCCGTCGCCGACGCCGTCCTCGGCGACACCGCGCTCACCGGCACGGCGGGCGGCGAGTTCGCCGAGCAGGTACAGGTACGGGCCACCTACAAGGGCGCCGCCGCGCACGGCGTCGCGGTCACCGCCGCGCTCATCAAGTCGCCCGCCGACCCCGCCGAGAACGACAAGGGCCCGTACTTCAAGAACGCCGCCGGCGCTCCCGTACGCACCCTGACCGGCCTGGAGACCGACGCCGCCGGCCGCCTCACGCTGCCGAAGCTGTACACGGGCGACGACCAGGGCACGTACGTGCTGCGCATCACCACCGCGGGCGGCGCCACGCTCGACATCACCCTGACGGTGCGGCCGGCCGAGACGGCCACCCCGTCCGCCGGTCCCACCGAGTAAGCCCCGTACGTACGACGGCGGCGCCCCCTGGGAAGGGGGCGCCGCCGTCGCCGTTCAGCGCCGCAGCCGGGCGTTGGTGTGCCGCGTGGGCTCCGCCGTGGCCGGGTCCTCGGGCCACGGGTGCCTGGGATACCGGCCGCGCAGCTCCGCGCGGACGCCCTGGTAGCCGTCCCGCCAGAAGGAGGCCAGGTCGGCGGTGACCGCGGCCGGGCGGCCGGCGGGGGAGAGCAGGTGCACGAGCAGCGGCACCCCGGCCACCTCGGGCGACCGCTGGAGCCCGAACATCTCCTGGAGCTTGACCGCGAGCACCGGCTGGTCCGGGTCCCCGTAGTCGATCCGGATTCTGGACCCACTGGGCACGGTGATCCGTTCCGGGGCCAGCTCCTCCAGGCGGGCCGCCTCCCCGGTCGACCAGGGCAGCAGCCGGGTCAGCGCCTGACCGGCGTCCAGGCGGCCCAGGTCGGCGCGGCGCCGGGCGCGGCTCAGCTCCGGCTCCAGCCACTCGTCCACACGCGCGTGCAGGGCGTCGTCGCCGACGTCCGGCCAGGGCGCGCCGAGGTGCCGGTGCAGGAAGGCGAGCCGCTGCCGCAGTCCGGCCGCCTCCGCCGGCCATCGCAGCAGCCCGAGCCCTTCCTGCCGCAGCCCTTCCACCAGGGCGGCGCGTACCAGGCCGGGGTCGGCGTCGGCCAGGGGGCGCACCGCGAGTTCGACGGCCCCGAGCCGTTCCACCCGCCGGACCACCACGTCCCCGTCGGCCCAGCGCACCTCGTCGCGCTCGGTCAGCAGGGCGCCCGCCGCGCGCCGGGCGACGTCCTCGTCGACGGCCGCGCCGAGCCGCACGTGGGCGTGCCCCTTGCCGACGGGCCGGTCGGCCACGGCCACGGCGATCCAGGGCGCCCCGTGCAGCCCGGACCCCTCGGGCAGTTCGGCCCGGGTCCCGGACACCATGAGATACGAGCCGCCGTCCTTCCTGGCCACCCGCTCGGGGAAGGCCAGCGCGGCGACGACCCCGGCCCGCCGCTCGTCCCCGGCCCGGGGCTCGTCGGGGGCGGGCCGGCGGGGAGCCCCTTCGGACACGCCCCGCAGCCGCCGCACCTCCGTCCGCCACCGCGCCGCGTAGGCGTCGTCCCCACGCCGGGCCGCCCGCAGCACGGCGGCCAGGTCGTCCCCGTACGCCCGCGGCACGTCCTCGCTCAGCAGCGCGACGACCTCCTCGTCCCCCGAGTCCAGCAGCGCCCGCCCCAGCCGGGGATGCACCCCCAGCCGGGCCAGCCGCGTCCCCCGCGCGGTCGCCCGCCCCGCGGAATCCACCGCCCCGATCGCGGACAGCACCGACCGCGCCGCCGCCATCGCCCCGCCCGGCGGGGGGTCCAGCAGCGCCAGCCCGGAGGCGTCCGGATCGCCCCAGCAGGCCGCCTGGAGCGCGAACGCCGTCAGGTCGGCCACCTTGATCTCGGGCGCCGGGAAACGCGGCAGACGGGCGTCCTCCGCCTCCGCCCAGCACCGGTACACCGCGCCCGGCGCCTCACGCCCCGCCCGTCCGGCCCGCTGCCGCCCGGCCGCCCGCGAGGCCCGTACCGTCGTCAGCGCGCTCAGCCCTCGCGCGTGGTCCACCCGGGGCTCCCGCGCCAGTCCGGAGTCCACCACCACCCGGACCCCTGGGACCGTCAGCGACGACTCCGCCACCGAGGTCGCCAGCACCACCCGGCGCCGCTCCCCGGCCGTCAGCACCGCGTCCTGCACGGCGGCCGGCGCCCGCCCGTGCACCTGGAGCACGTCCACCGCGCCCAGGTCCCCGAGCTGCCCCGCGACCCTGGCGATCTCGCCGACCCCGGGCAGGAAGCACAGCACGTCACCGTCCCGCTCGGCCAGCGCCCGCCGGACCACCGAGGCCACGTGCGCGAGCAGCACCGGATCGACCCGCGTGCCGTGCGGCGGGCGGACCGGCCGGGCCGGCGGCGCCCACACCACCTCCACCGGGTACGAGGCCCCCCGCGCCTCGACCACCGGCGCCCCGCCGAGCAGTTGCGCCCAGCCCTCCGCGTCGGTGGTCGCCGACGCGGCCACCAGGCGCAGCTCCGGCCGCAGCGTCTGGCGCACGTCCCACAGGAACGCCGCCGCCGTGTCCGCGTCCAGATGCCGCTCGTGGCACTCGTCGAGCACCACCGCGTCCGTCCCGGCCAGTTCCTGGTCCCGCTGGAGCCGCTGGAGCAGCACCCCGGTCGTGACGACCTCCACGCGCGTGTGCCGCCCGACGACCCGCTCACCGCGCACGGTGTACCCGACGCTCCCGCCCGGCCTCTCGCCCAGCAGCCACGCCATCCGGCGGGCCGCCGCGCGGGCCGCGATCCGCCGGGGCTCGGCCACCACCACACGCCGCGCGGCAGCGCCGCCCGCCAGTCCGGCCAGCACCAGGGGCACCAGCGTCGTCTTGCCGGTGCCGGGCGGCGCGACCAGCACCGCCGTGCCGTGCGCCGCCAGGGCGTCGTCCAGGGCGGGCAGGGCCTGCCGGACCGGAAGGGCGTCCAGGGCGTCGTACCGGATCACGCGCTCAGTCCCGCACGCAGACGAAGATCGCCGTCCCCGGGATCAGGTTGCCGCGCAGCGGGGACCAGCCGCCCCACTCGGAGCTGTTCCAGGCCGGCCACTCCGGTTCGACCAGGTCGACCAGGGTCAGGCCCGCCGCGACGACGTCCCGGACCCGGTCGCCGAGCGTGCGGTGGTGCTCGACGTACACCGCGCGGCCCTCCTCGTCCTGCTCGACGTAGGGCGTGCGGTCGAAGTAGGACGAGGAGACGCTCAGCCCCTCCGGTCCCGGCTCGTCGGGGAAGGCCCAGCGGATCGGGTGCGTCACGGAGAACACGAACCGCCCGCCCGGACGCAGCACCCGCCGCACCTCTCGCAGCACCGACCGCGGATCGGCCACGAAGGGCAGCGCCCCGTACGCCGAGCAGGCCAGGTCGAAGGAGGCGTCCGCGAAGGGCAGCGCCCCCGCGTCGGCGCACACCAGGGGGAACGATCCGCCGATGCGCAGGGCGTGCTGCAACTGGCGGTGCGAGATGTCCAGGGCCACCGGACGCGCCCCCTGGGCGGCCAGCCAGCGCGAGCACTGGGCGGCGCCCGCGCCGATCTCCAGGACCGCCCGGCCCTTCAGTTCCTCGGGCGGGCCGAGCAGCTCGGCCTCCACCTCGTCCAGGCCCTCCGGGCCCCATACGAAGCGGTCGTCACCCAGGAAGGTGCCGTGCTCCACCTGGTACTCGTCGGCGTTGCGGTCCCACCAGCCCCGGTTGGCGCGGGCGCTCTCCGCCACGCCCGCCACACGTCGGGTGGCCTCGGGTTCGGGACCTTCGGGCTCTTGGATGACCGGCTCCTTCGTACTACTCTGCGGCAATTCCGTACAGCCGTGCCCCACGGGTGTCACAAGGGCGCGCCACGGGGCGCGCGTGGCCTCGGGAGACACGATTTGTGCCGGGTATGCGGTGATCCGCCCCGGGTGTGCGGCTTCGCGCATTGACCCTGCCCGGCTGCCCCCGTATGCTACAAGTTGCGCTGCGGGCCTGCGCACCTCAGACGTAGCAGGCTGCGCTCGCATCTGTTGTATGTCCCCTCGGTTGTCGAGGCGCCATACCGGGAGACCGGTGAGGCGCTTCCTTGGCTGTCCGGCTTCTGCAGAGCGAAACGGGCTCCGGCGTAGCAGTACCTACGACTTCAATGTCCGTACCGGAGCCCTTTCCCACATGACGAGCAGCACCGAGACCACCGCCACCACCCCGCAGGTAGCGGTCAACGACATCGGTAACGAGGAAGCCTTCCTCGCCGCGATCGACGAGACGATCAAGTACTTCAACGACGGCGACATCGTCGACGGCGTCATCGTGAAGGTCGACCGGGACGAGGTCCTGCTCGACATCGGTTACAAGACCGAAGGTGTGATCCCGAGCCGCGAGCTCTCGATCAAGCACGACGTCGACCCGAACGAGGTCGTCGCCGTCGGCGACGAGATCGAGGCCCTCGTCCTTCAGAAGGAGGACAAGGAAGGCCGCCTGATCCTCTCGAAGAAGCGCGCCCAGTACGAGCGTGCCTGGGGCACCATCGAGAAGATCAAGGAAGAGGACGGGATCGTCACCGGTACCGTCATCGAGGTCGTCAAGGGTGGTCTCATCCTCGACATCGGCCTCCGCGGCTTCCTCCCGGCCTCCCTGGTCGAGATGCGTCGCGTCCGCGACCTCCAGCCCTACGTGGGCAAGGAGCTCGAGGCCAAGATCATCGAGCTGGACAAGAACCGCAACAACGTGGTCCTGTCCCGCCGTGCCTGGCTGGAGCAGACCCAGTCCGAGGTCCGCCAGACCTTCCTCACCACCCTCCAGAAGGGCCAGGTGCGGTCCGGCGTCGTCTCCTCGATCGTCAACTTCGGTGCCTTCGTGGACCTGGGTGGCGTCGACGGCCTGGTCCACGTCTCCGAGCTGTCCTGGAAGCACATCGACCACCCCTCCGAGGTCGTCGAGGTCGGTCAGGAAGTCACCGTCGAGGTCCTCGACGTGGACATGGACCGCGAGCGCGTCTCCCTGTCGCTGAAGGCGACCCAGGAAGACCCGTGGCAGCAGTTCGCCCGCACCCACCAGATCGGCCAGGTCGTGCCCGGCAAGGTCACGAAGCTGGTTCCGTTCGGTGCGTTCGTCCGCGTGGACGAGGGCATCGAGGGTCTGGTCCACATCTCCGAGCTGGCCGAGCGCCACGTGGAGATCCCGGAGCAGGTCGTCCAGGTCAACGACGAGATCTTCGTCAAGGTCATCGACATCGACCTCGAGCGCCGCCGCATCAGCCTCTCGCTGAAGCAGGCCAACGAGTCCTTCGGTGGCGACCCGTCGGCGGTCGAGTTCGACCCGACCCTGTACGGCATGGCCGCGTCCTACGACGACCAGGGCAACTACATCTACCCCGAGGGCTTCGACCCCGAGACCAACGACTGGCTCGAGGGCTACGAGAAGCAGCGCGAGGAGTGGGAGCGCCAGTACGCCGAGGCGCAGTCCCGCTTCGAGCAGCACCAGCAGCAGGTCATCAAGTCCCGCGAGGCGGACGCCCAGGCGGCCGCCGAGGGCGGCGAGGCTGCGGCTCCGGCCGCGTCCGGCGGTGGCGGCGGCGGCGGTTCGTACTCGTCCGAGGGCGGCGACAACTCCGGCGCCCTGGCGTCGGACGAGGCGCTGGCCGCGCTGCGCGAGAAGCTGGCCGGCGGCCAGAGCTGACGCTCTGACCCGGCCCGTATCGAGCGGACCTGTGGAAGGCCCCGTTCCCCTTGAGGGAGCGGGGCCTTCCCGCGTCTGCGGTACCCCGTCCCCGCCGCACCGGGGGCGCCGGCGCCATGTTCGCCACCATGGGCGCGCTCGGCTCGCCCCCACCGCCGCCCCGACTACTGCGTCGCCACCCTCGCCCCGCACCTCCTCGCCCGGACCCCCCACAACCTCGGCACCGCCGTGCAGAGCGCCCTGGAGGCCGTGCGGCCCGCCCACGCTTCCAAGATCGGCCTGGAGTACCGCAGCCGCTGGTGGGAGACCGACTTCAAGATCTTCGGCGGCATCACCGAGACCGACCTCGACCTCGCCCACATCTGGTACCCGTCCCACGGCCACCTCGGCGAACGCGGCCTGATCATCGGCTACTACAACACCGGCGCCGCCTCCGAGGCGTACTCCGCGCTCACCCCCGCCGAACGACGGGCCCGCGCCGTCGCCCAGGGCATGAAGATCCACGGCGAGAAGTACCGGACCGAACTGGCCGCCGCCTTCTCCCACCAGTGGAAGCTCACCCCGTACCTCGAAGGCGCCTGGCACTCCATGCCCGGCGGACCCGACGCGCCCGCCTACGCGCCCCTCAACCGGGCCCAGGGGCGCGTCTACTTCGCCGGTGACTACCTCAGCCACCTCGACGCCTGGCAGCACGGCGCGATCTCCTCCGCCCGCAAGGTGGTCACCGAACTGCACGCACGCGTGCTCGCCTCCTGATCGCGTCCCCCACAGGGGGGACGGGCGGGAATGCCCGAGCCCCCGCGGACGTTCGACCAGGGGGAAGACGAGGAGGACCCCCACAGTGCCTGATCCGCAGGGTTTGTACGCATGGGAGCCGAAGGGCCTGGCAGTCGTCGACGTGGCGCTCGCCCAGGAGTCGGCCGGCCTTGTCATGCTCTACCACTTCGACGGTTACATCGACGCCGGCGAGACCGGCGACCAGATCGTCGACCAACTGCTCGACTCGCTGCCGCACCAGGTCGTCGCCCGCTTCGACCACGACAGGCTCGTGGACTACCGGGCCCGCCGCCCGCTGCTGACGTTCAAGCGCGACCACTGGGACGACTACGAGGAACCCACCATCGAGGTGCGCGTCGTCCAGGACGCCACCGGAGCGCCGTTCCTGCTGCTGTCCGGCCCCGAGCCGGACGTCGAGTGGGAGCGCTTCGCCGCCGCCGTGACCCAGATCGTGGAGCGGCTCGGCGTCCGCCTCTCGGTGAACTTCCACGGCATCCCGATGGGCGTCCCGCACACCCGCCCCGTCGGCATCACCCCGCACGGCAACCGCACCGACCTCGTCCCCGGCCACCGCAGCCCCTTCGAGGAGGCGCAGGTCCCCGGCAGCGCCGAGGCGCTCGTCGAGTACCGGCTCGCCCAGGCCGGCCACGACGTCCTGGGCGTCGCCGCGCACGTGCCGCACTACATCGCCCGCTCCGCGTACCCCGACGCGGCGCTCACCGTGCTGGAGGCCATCACCGGGGCGACCGGACTGGTCCTGCCCGGCGTCGCGCACTCCCTGCGCACCGAGGCGCACCGCACCCAGACCGAGATCGACCGGCAGATCCAGGAGGGCGACGAGGAGCTGACCGCGCTCGTCCAGGGCCTGGAGCACCAGTACGACGCCGCCGCGGGCGCCGAGACCCGGGGCAACATGCTCGCCGAGCCCGTCGAGATCCCCTCGGCGGACGAGATCGGCCGCGAGTTCGAACGCTTCCTGGCGGAACGGGAGGGCGACGGCTAGGGCCCCTCGTCCGGCGACGGGGTCGCGGGGCCTAAGCTTCCGGTCATGCTGAAGGTTGGCCTGACCGGCGGTATCGGCGCCGGCAAGAGCGAGGTGTCGCGGCTGCTCGTCGAGTGCGGGGCCGTACTGATCGACGCGGACCGCATCGCCCGCGAGGTGGTCGAGCCGGGGACGCCCGGTCTCGCCGCGGTCGTGGCGGCCTTCGGCGAGGAGGTGCTCGCCGCGGACGGCAGCCTGGACCGGCCCAGGCTGGGCTCGATCGTCTTCGCCGACCAGGACAGGCTCGGCGTGCTCAACTCGATCGTGCACCCCCTGGTACGCGACCGCTCCCGCGAGCTGGAGGAGGCCGCCGCCGAGGACGCCGTCGTCGTCCACGACGTCCCGCTGCTGACCGAGAACGGCCTCGCACCCCTGTACGACCTGGTGATCGTCGTCGACGCCGACCCCGCCACCCAGCTCGACCGGCTGGTCCGGCTGCGCGGCATGGCCGAGGAGGACGCCCGCGCCCGGATGGCCGCCCAGGCGACGCGCGAACAGCGCCGGGGGATCGCGGACATCGTCATCGACAACGACGTACCGCTGGAGGACCTCCGGCGCCGCGTGCGGGGGGTCTGGGACGAGCTGGTCCGCAGGGCGCACCCGCCCCGCTGAGCGACCCCGGACCGCCCCGCGCACTGCAGGAATAGCGGCCCCCACGCACGCGTTGAACGCTTGCAGTGAGGGAAGGACTCAGCCGTGCCCGAAACCAGCGGATCGACCGGACGCACGCCGGAGACGGACGTGATCGACTTCCGTGCCGCCGAGCAGTTGCTGGCCGCGCGGGACCCACGGGGCGCGGTGAAGCTGCTCGACAGCGTGATCGCCGCGCACCCGGAGAACACCGCCGCGCGCCTGCTGCGCGCCCGCGCCTTCTTCGCCGCCGCGCAACTGCGACCCGCCGAGCTGGAGTTCACCGTCGTCCTGGAGCGCGAGCCGGACAACGCCTACGCGCACTTCGCGCTCGGCCGCACCTATGAGCGGCAGAACCGCCCCGACCAGGCCAGACGCCACTTCCGCCTGGCCGCCGCGCTCGACCCGAACCCGCAGTACCTGCGACGGGCCGGGTTCGACGGCTGACGGGACCGCGCCGGTGGTCCGCGCCGGTGGGCGGGTGCCGCTGTCGGCGTCGTCGTCCGTCGGCGGGTGCGGTCAGTGGTCGTCGTCCGGTGGCCGGTACGGCGGGATGCCGGGGCCGGGCTGGTAGTGCGGGCCCTGTCGCAGCCGGTGCAGGATCACGGTCAGATCGACCGTGGTGATCAGCCACAGGACCCCGCAGGCCACCGCCCAGCCGATCCGCCCGGTGAGGGCGAACGCCGCCGTCCCGAAGACCGCCCAGACCAGACCCCACAAGGTCAGCCAGAATCGCGCCCGCAGCGCACTGCGCGCGGTCGCCGGCTCACTGCCCGTACGCATCACGATCACCGCTTCTGCGTCTCCGCGCTCCTACGGGAAAACGTACTCGCCCTCGGCGACGTTCACCAGAAGAGCCCGCTGAGCGCCGGTCGTCGGAGCGGCCGTATCGATCAGCGGTGAGGCCCTATCGATCATCCGGGGGGTCGTTCGGGTGCCGTTCACTCGTTCGAGTGAAGGGGGGCGGGGTGGGAACGGCGTTGCGGGAGCGGGCCGTTGGACGGGCATGGAACGGAAAATGCGAGCAGGACATCAGGGGACGGGTCCCGGGGCCATCACCCCGGACGGCTGCGCGGTCGAGCTGTACGCGCGGCTGCCGGCCGGCACCGAGCCGGACATCATCGCCGCCGCCGTGCCGGAGGGGGCGCACATCCTGGAGCTGGGCTGCGGCGTGGGCCGCGTGACCCGCCCGCTGCTGGAGCGGGGATTCACGGTCACCGCGGTCGACGAGTCCCCCGAGATGCTGGAGCGCGTCCGAGGGGCGCGGACGATATGCGCCCCGATCGAGGACCTGGACCTGGGCGAGCGGTTCGACGCGGTGCTGCTCGCGTCGTTCCTGGTGCACACCGCCGACGTCGAGGTGCGGCGCGGCCTGCTGCGCGCCTGCGCCCGGCACGTCGCCGAGGACGGCTGCGTACTGATCCAGCGGGAGGGCGAGGACTACCACCGTGACCTGCCGCGCGAGCGCGTGGACCCCGGTGGCTTCACCGTGCGCATCGCCTCGTCGGAACCGGTCGGGGACGGAGTCCGCTCGGTGCGCGCGGAGTACGTCTTCCCGGACGCCCTCTGGACGCAGACCTTCCGTGCCCGGCCGCTGACCCGGGAGCAGTTCGAGACGGCCCTCACCGAGGCGGGCCTGCGGGTGGACCGCTATCTGACGGAGGACCGGATATGGGTACGGGCCGTGCCCGCGGCCTGAGCCACGGGCACGGCGGTGGACGGATTCCGGGGCGGAGCCAGGGTCAGAGGCGTCGGCCGGGCACCACGGCGAACGAACCCCGGCCGGGCGGCAGTTGCACGGTGTACTGGCTCAGGTACGTGTCCAGGAACGGCGAGCGCGCACCCTGGGTGGGGACGTCGTCGGCCGGGTTGTCCAGGGCCAGTTCCAGCCGTGCGCCCCGGACGGTGATGGTCTCGCCGGAGGGCGTGTCGCGCCACGAACCGGTCTGGATGGACCCGATCTCCACGGCCAGCACATGCCCGGCAGCCAGCGTCCAGTCGGTCGACTTCAGGTCGACGGTCAGCCGGCCCGAGTCCACCAGGGACACCTGCTCGTCGAACATGACCGCGGTGCCGTCCGGGGCGACGTCGTACAGCTTGAGCATGATGTTGCCCTCGCCCCTGGCGGTCAGCGACACCTGCGGGGTGCCGGTGACGCGCACCGGCTGCTTGACCGGCTTGGACCACACGAAGAAGCTCGACGTGACGTCACCGGCCTGCTGGCGCTTCGCCTGCGCCTCGGCCAGGCCCTTCGGCGCGGTCGGTTCCGTCCTGGGCGCGTTCTCCATGTCCCATGTGCCGGACGACTGCGGGGACGCCTTGGGGGCGGGCCGGCCCGACGCGGTCAGCGCCGCGCGGGCGGAGGCGCCGCCGTCGTCCACGTAGGAGCCGCCGCCGAGCGGCAGGGCGACGGTCCGTTCGACGACCGGCCAGGTCCGCTGGGCACGCCAGGCGCCGGTGTTGTCCTCGACGGCGTAGGCCGGGTAGCGGACGGACGGCTTGACGCCCTTGAGGTACTGGTCGAAGAAGGAGAGCGTCTCGTCGTACCAGCCCTCGCGGCCCATGGCCAGCCGGCCGTCGCCGACGCGGTCACCGCCGCGGACGTGGTCCCACTGGCCGAGCCAGCCGCGCTCGGGGCCGTGGTGGTTGTCGAGGTACTCCTCCATCTCCTCGGGCTTGGTGTTGTTCTCGATGAAGCCCTGGGTGACGAAGAGCGGGGTGTCGCTGCCCTTGGCCATCTTCGCCAGGTCACGGGAGGTCCAGTGCTCGTCCCACTGGTCGGATATTCGGTATCCGGCCGAGTTCTCGGTGAGGCACTCCGGGTGGGCGTCCTCGTAACGGGCGTTGGCCTGGTAGCGGGGGTCGTCGTCGGCCAGCGGGTCCATGGTGGCGATGCCGTTGTAGGCGTTGGCGGTGCCCGTCACGTTCGGGCGGGGCACACCGTTGGAGTAGATGTACTGGTACATGTCCCAGACGGGTTCCTGGGCGACGACGGCCTTGAGCGCGCGCTGGTCCAGGTTGTTGCCGATGAGACCGGTCACGGCGTCGTAGGACTTGCCGTACATGCCCACCGCGCCGGTGGACCACGGCTGCTTGGCCGCCCAGTCGATGGCGGCCTTCACATCGGCCTGCTCGCCGGGGCCGGCCCAGTCCAGGCAGCCGGTGGAGCCGCCGAAGCCGCGCAGGTCCACCATGACGAAGGCGTAACCCTCGTCGAAGAGGTCGGCGCCCTCGATGAAGTCCTGGAAGCGGGCCGAGGGGCCGGTGTGGGTGAATCCGTCGGGACCGGACTGCCCGGTGTGCGAGAAGTAGGGGCCGACCGACAGGATGACCGGCACCTTCTTGTGCTTGGGCCGGGACTCGGGCAGCAGGACGTCAGCGTGGAGTTCGGTGCCGGAGCCGTCGGAGGACGGGAAGTAGTGCTGGGTCCAGACCGAGCCCTCGGGGACGCGGTCGTTCTCCTCGTGGGTGACCGGGTCGGTCGCGGCGGTGGCCGCTGACGCCGCCTCGCCGGGCGCCGCGGTGGCGGGGCCGGCGAGTCCGGTGAGTCCGGCGGTCAGGGCGAAGGTGGCGACGAGCGCCGAGGCGGCCCGGACGGCCGTACGACGTGCTCTCACATGCTCCTCCTTGGGTGATGGATGGAGGTGGTGCGGTGGTGCGTGGTGGTGTGCAGTGGTGCCTGTGGTGCGCGGGGGTACCGGCGGCACTGTGGTGCGGTGCAGGTCTAGCAGCGATTCCGGCTCGCGTCGACGGGGCGTCGGTCATCTTCCTTGAGGCGCGCGGGCGTTGGGGCGGGGGGAAGAGCGGGGACAAGACGGCGCGAGTCGGGCCCGGGTGTGACGGGGAAAGGCGTGATCATCTTTCCGGGGCTGGATCGCGGGGGTGTGTCCGGGGAGTTACCGGTGTGGCCACCCCGAGCGGGCAGCGGGAAGGGGCGGCCGACCGGTCAGGGGCTCGGTCGGCCGCGGCTCGGGGGCGGTTCAGAGGCGGTGTCAGTGGCCGCCGGGGCTCTTGAGGCTGTTCAGCGCGCGCAGACGCTCCAGTTCGCGCCGGTCGCGCTTGGTGGGCCGGCCGGCGCCGCGGTCGCGGATGCCGGCGGGGGCGACGGCCTCGCGGGGCGGGGGCGGCGGGGAGTTGTCGATGTAGCACTGGGCGGCGACGGGGGCGCCGACGCGCTTGCGGATCAGCCGCTTCACGACGACGACGCGTTCCCGGCCCTCCTGCCGCAGCCGCACTTCGTCGCCGACGCGCAGGGAGTAGGCGGGCTTCACCCGTTCACCGTTCACCCGGACATGCCCGCCCCGGCAGGCGGTCGCACCGACGGAGCGGGTCTTGACCAGCCGGACCGCCCAGATCCAACTGTCGACGCGGACCGTCTCACCGTTCTTCAGCCCGGCCGCCTCGGCGGCGGCGATGGCGGCGGCGACCTTCGGGTCGACGGGAGCGGACGCGGAGGAGCCGGCGGTCTCGGACTCGACGGTCCGGGAGTCGGCGGTGCCTGGGGCTGCGGACTCGGATTCGGCGGTGCCTGGGGCCCCGGACTCCGAGTCGGCGGTCTCAGGGGCGGTGGACTCGGAGTCGGGTGCGGTGGAGCCGCGGGTTCCGGTGTCGTTCGCCGTGCCGGGCCGGCCGTTAGCCGTCACCTCGGCGGGGCCCCGCAGACGGGGCGCCGCGCCGTTCCTGTCCTCGTCACGCTCGGAAGCCATGCCCCGACCTTAGCCGCCCGGCCACCGCGGATGCCCGGGTTCTACCGTGGAGGCATGGACATCAGCGGCCTCACCGGTCTCGACCAGCGCGTCTCGGAGTGCCGGGCCTGTCCGCGGCTGGTCGCCTGGCGGGAAGAGGTCGCCCGTACCAAGCGCGCGGCCTTCGCCGACTGGACGTACTGGGGGCGTCCGGTGCCCGGCTTCGGACCGCCGGACGCCCGCCTGCTGATCGTCGGCCTCGCCCCCGCGGCCCATGGCGGGAACCGCACGGGACGGATGTTCACCGGTGACCGCTCCGGTGACGTGCTGTACCAGGCCCTGTACGACGTGGGCCTCGCCTCGCAGCCGACCGCGGTCGCCGCCGACGACGGACTCGAACTGTTCGGCGTCCGCGTCACCTCCCCGGTGCACTGCGCGCCGCCCGCCAACAAGCCCACCCCGGAGGAACGGGACACCTGCCGACCCTGGCTGGTGCGGGAACTGCGGCTGCTGCGGCCGACCCTGCGGGCCGTGGTCGTCCTCGGCGCCTTCGGCTGGCAGGCCGCGCTGCCCGCCTTCACCGAGGCGGGCTGGAACGTACCCCGGCCACGCCCCGGATTCGCCCACGGCGCGCGGATCACCCTCCACAGCCCCGGCAGCCCCGAAAGCCCCGGCAGTTCCGAGAGTCCCAGCCGTCCCGGCGAGCCCGGCAGCCCCGGCGGGTCCGCCCGGCTCGATCTCTTCGGCTGCTTCCACGTGAGCCAGCGCAACACCTTCACCGGCCGGCTCACCCCCGCGATGCTGCGCGGCGTACTGACCACGGCGGCCCGGACCGCGGGCCTGCCCACCACCGGGGGCGGAGGGGAAGCCGGGGGAGCCGGGGGCGCGGGGAAAAACGAGGCGACGGGGACGCCCCACGAGGGTTAGCGTGCTCCGATGGGTCACCATCCGGAGAGCGAACCGTACGACCACGGCATGCTCGACGTGGGCGACGGCAATCGAATCCACTGGGAGACCAGCGGCAACCCGCGCGGCAGACCCGCCGTCGTCCTGCACGGCGGGCCGGGATCGGGGTCGAGTCCGGCCCTGCGGCGCTACTTCGACCCGGCCGCGTACCGGATCGTGCTCTTCGACCAGCGCGGCTGCGGCCGTTCGACACCGTCGGCCGCGCTCCACGGCACCGACATGAGCGTCAACACGACCGCCCACCTCATCGCCGACCTCGAACTGCTGCGGCGGCACCTCGGTATCGAACGGTGGCTGGTCTGGGGCGTGTCCTGGGGTTCCGTGCTCGGGCTGCGGTACGCGCAGACGCACCCCGACGCGGTGACGGAACTGGTGCTCGCGGCGGTCGCGACCGGCTCGAACCCCGAGGTCACGCTGATGACCAAGGGGCTGGGCAGACTCTTCCCGGCCGCGTACGAGGAGTTCCGCGCGCTGGTCCCCGAGGCGGAACGGGACGGCAACCTCACCGCCGCCTACAACCGGTTGCTGGAATCCCCCGACCAGCGGGTGCGGGAGCGCGCGGCACGTGCCTGGACCGACTGGGAGACCGCGATGGCCTCGGCCCCGCCGCGCTCGGTCCCGCGCTACGAGGACCCGGTGTTCCGCATGGGGTTCGCCCGCACGGTGACGCACTACTGGGGCAACGACCACTTCCTGGGCGACGGCAACGACGAGGGAGTCGTCCTGCGCGACGCCCATCTGCTCGCGGACATCCCCGGCACCCTGGTCCAGGGCACCCTCGACCCCAACAACCTCCTCGGCATCGTCTGGCGGCTCCACCACGCGTGGCCCGCGAGCGAGCTGCTCGTCGTCGACGACGTCGGCCACGACGCGGGCGCCCCGGGGATGGCCGAGCTGCTGGTCGCGGCGACGGACCGGTACGCCGCCAACGGACGGTAGGCCCGCCCGACACCCGCCCGACACCTGGACGCACCGGAGACCCGGACGCCCGCAGACCCGGACGCCGCGGACCCGGAACCCGGACACCTGGACACCTGGAAGGAGCCCACCCCGTGCCCGACCTCACCGACGAAAAGTTCCTCGACGTCATCGCCGACCGGCTCGCCGCCCTGCCCACCGTGCGGGCGGTCACCCTCGGCGGCTCCCGGGCTCAGGGCACCCACCGGCCCGACAGCGACTGGGACCTGGCCGTCTACTACCGGGGCGCCTTCGATCCGGCCGACCTCCGCGCCCTCGGCTGGGCGGGTGAGGTCTCCGGTATCGGCGACTGGGGCGGCGGCGTGTTCAACGGGGGAGCCTGGCTGACCGTCGACGGACGGCGCGTCGATGTCCACTACCGCGACCTGGACGTCGTGGAGCACGAGCTGACGGAGGCCGGGGCGGGACGGTTCCGGGTCGAGCCGCTGATGTTCCACCTGGCGGGCATCCCGACGTACCTGGTCGTCGCCGAACTGGCGATCAACGGGGTGCTCCGCGGCGACCTGCCCCGCCCCGCCTACCCCGGGGCCCTGCGCCGCACCGCCCCCGGTCACTGGTGGGGCATGGCCGACGCCACCCTCGCCTACGCCAAGGCGGGCCACGCCCCCAAGGGCGCCCTCACCCAGGTCGCGGGGGCGATCGCGCTGGCCGCGACCCAGACGGCCCACGCGGTGCTGGCGGCCCGCGGGGAGTGGGTCACCAACGAGAAGGGGCTGGTCGAACGGGCCGGGCTCGGCGGGGTCGACGCGCTCATGGCCGGCCTGACACCGGAGCCGGACGCCTTGGCGGAGACGGTCGGGCGGGCCGCGACGGTGCTCGCAGACGCCGTGGAAGCGGCCCGTCGGTAGGGGGCGGCAGCGGGAGCAAGCGTTTACGGCGCGCACCCGTCCCCCTTGAAGCAAGCGCTTCCAAGCGGGATTGAAGCGGTCATTCCGGGCTAACCGTCACATGCCCGAAACAGAGCCGTTTCCGTCTCCACAACAACACCCCGTACCGTGGAAGGCACCACACCAGCCCGGCCACCGTCGCCCGAAGGCTCGCCCCCGCCCTCGACCGGACGACAGGAGCCCGCACACCGTGACCCACCGCGTTCGTCCCGCCGCCTCCCTCGCGCTTCCGCCCTGGCTCGCTCATGCCCTGCGGGCCCAGCGCGGACCCGTGTCCTGGAGCGCGGTCACGCGCGGGGCGCTGGCGGGAGGGCCGCTGCTCATCGCCGCCCTGGCGGCCGGACACGCCTCCCTGGGTGTCGTCGCCGCGATCGCCGCCATGCTGGCCGGGATCAACGACCGGCCCGGCAGCCGGCGGGCCTCGGTCCGCCGCATGGGCGTCCCCGCGCTCGCGGGCGCGGCCGGGCTGCTCGTCGGCACCTACGCCGGGGACCACCTCGGCGCCGTCGCCCTGACCCTCGTACTGACCGTGCTGGGACTCCTCGCCGGCGCCGTCAGCGCCGTCGGGCCCGTGGCGTCCGGGGTGGGCACACAGGTGCTGGTCACCGCCGCCGTAGGGGCCGGGATGCCGCTGCCCGACACCGGATGGCTGCGCACCCTGGCGTTCCTCGCCGGAGCGGGCTGGCTGCTCGCGCTGCGGCTGGCCCTGCCCACGCCCGGCTCGCTGACCGGCGACTTCCGCTTCGACGGGGAACGCGCGGCCGTCGCCGAGATCTACGACGCCGTGGCCGCGCTCCTCGACGCCACCGGCACCCGGCACGCCGTCGCCCGCCGCGCCGCGCTCACCGCCGCTCTCGACCAGGCGCAGGACGCGCTCGCCGGACCCCGGCTGCGCCGTTACGCCTCCTCGGCGGCCGAGCGCCGGCTGCACGCGCAGTACGCCGCCGCGCTGCCGCTCGCCGAGGCCGCGACCGCGCTCGCCTGGGCCGGGGAACCCGTCCCCGCCCGCGCGGCGGAAGGCCCCCGCCGCCTGGCCGCCGCCGTGCGCGGCGCGCGGCACACCGGTCCGCTGCCCGCCCCCGCGCGGTCCGCCCCGGGGCTGCGCGCCCTGGACGACGCCCTGTTGCGCGCCGCCGAGGCGTTCGACGGCGGCGAGGGCGGTGACCTGCACACCCGCAGGCGGTCGCCGCGTTCCGTGGCGCGCACCGTGTGCGGCGCCGCCGGGCGGGAGTACGGGCTGCGCGTCGGCCTCTGCTTCGGGGTCGGCGCGGCCGTCGCCCAGGCCCTGCACCACACCCACTGGTACGGGCAGCACCAGCACTGGTACTGGCTGCCCGCGACCGCCGTCTTCCTCGTCAAGCCCGACCTCGGGCCGCTCGCCTCCCGGGTACTGTGCCGGGCCGCCGGTACGGTCCTCGGCGCGCTGGTCTTCGCCGCGCTCGCCGCCGTGCTGCCCCGGCCCGCGGGTCTCGTCGTGCTCGTCGCCCTCGCCGGTGCGCTCATCCCCGTCGCCACCCGGCACTTCGCCGCGCAGACGGCCGTCGTCACCGTGCTCGTCCTGGCCCTCGTCATGGTCGGCGGCGAACCCCAGGCATCCGTCGGCCGCATCGGCGAGACCCTGCTGGCCTGCGCGATCGTGCTGGTCGTCGGTCATCTGCCGATGCCGGGACAGCGCGGCGGGGGCGTCCGCACCCGGCTCACCGCGGCGGACGACGCCGCCCACGCCTACCTCGCCCATGTGCTCAGCGGCTCCGAGGACCGCGCCACCCGCTGGACCCTGCGCCGCGAGGCGTACCGGACGCTCGCCGAGGCCCGCGCCGCCATAGCCCTGGCCGCCGCGGAACTCCCCGCCCTCGCCCGGCACGCCGAGGGCGCCGACGACATCGCCGCCACCCTCGAACGGCTCGCCGACACCACCACCGCCTGTGCCGTGCACCTGGACCACACCGGCCGGCTCACGCCCCAGCACCTCGAACGGCTCGCCGAACTCCGCGCCCAACTGGCCGACCGACGCGACCGCACGGGGGCCCGCCTGCCGGAACTGCCGCTCGCCGGGTGACCCTCCGGCCCCGCGGCCAGGCGTCGTACCGCACGCGGGTGTGCGTCCGCACCGGGTTGCCGTTCGCCGGTCAGCGCCCCGGGGCGCGTCCAGGCGTCGTGCGCGCGGGTGTGCGCCCGCCCAGGCCGCCGTGGACCGAATGACGGGCCGGCCCGGCGCCCGGATGTCGTACCGCGCGGGTGTGCGCCTCCCCGGACCGCCGCCCGCCGGACGGCCCCCGGTCCCCCCCACATCCCTCCCGCACCCCCTGGCGCCCGCCCCCACGCCGCACCCCGGCGTCATACGTTGACCCCATGACGCCCGCCGCAGACGCCGCCGATCTCGTCATCACCGGATGCACCGTCCTCGTCCACGACGCGGAGGAACAGGCCGGCTTCCGGCACGACGCGGCCGTCGTCGTACGTGGTGGCCTCGTCGACGCCGTCACCACCGCCGACGCCGTGCGCGGTCTCGCCGCCGCCGAGCGCGTCGACGCACGCGGACAGGTCGCCCTCCCCGGACTGATCAACTGCCACACGCACGCCCCGATGGTCGCCCTGCGCGGCCTCGCCGAGGACCTGCCCACCGAGGAGTGGTTCAACGAGGTCGTCTGGCCCGTCGAGTCCAACCTCACCGAGCGGGTCGTGACGCTCGGCGCCGAGCTGGCCTGCGCGGAGATGATCCGGGCCGGCGTGACCTGCTTCGCCGACCACTACTTCGCCATGGACGCGGTCGCCACCGTCGTCGCCCGGTGCGGGATGCGGGCGCTGCTGGGCGAGGCGTACTTCTCCTCGCAGGGCGAGCGGGGACGGCAGCGCTCCCTGGAGTTCGCGCTGGCGCACCGGGGGGCGGCCGGCGGCCGGATCACCACCGCCCTCGCCCCGCACGCCCCCTACACCGTCACCGAGGCCGATCTCACCGCCACCGCCGGACTGGCCCGCGCGCACGGACTGCCGGTGCACCTGCACGCCGCCGAGAACCGCGACCAGACCGACACGAGCCTCGCCCGGCACGGCGTCACCCCGATCGAGGTCCTGGACCGCACCGGCATCCTCGGCGCCGACGTGCTCATCGCGCACGGCACCGGCATCACCGAGCGCGACCTGCCGGTGCTGGCCCGTGCGACCGGGCGGGTAGCCGTCGCCACCGCGCCCCGTGGCTATCTGAAGTTCGCCTGGCCCACCACCACACCGGTGCGCGCGCTGCGCGGGATCGGCGTACCCGTGGAGGCGGCTGCCCGCCCTGACCGACCGCGGACACGGCCGGCGCGTTCGGACGTACGACACCTGAGGCCCACCGGACGTCTCTTCGGCGGTGGTCCGGAAAAAAACCTCGGACGCCGCGATGAGTTCCGCTGCTGCCGTCGGTCACCACTCCGACGGACCGCTGCACAGGAGGAGTCGATGTCACTTCCCGAAGCCGTCTCGCGCGAGGAGTGGCGCGCGGCGCGACAGGCACTGCTGGCCAAGGAGAAAGCGGCCACCCGCGCGCGTGACGCGCTCAACGCGGAGCGGCGCAGGCTGCCGATGGTGGAGATCGGCAAGGAGTACGTGTTCGAGGGCGGCGACGGGAAGGCGTCCCTGCTCGACCTGTTCGAGGGGCGGCAGCAGCTCGTCGTCCACCACTTCATGTTCGCCCCCGAGTGGGACGCCGGCTGCCGTAGCTGCTCGGCGTTCCTGGACCAGATCGGGCACCTGGCCCACCTGCGGGCACGCGGCACGGCGTTCGCGGCCGTCTCCCGGGCGCCGTATCCGAAGATCCTGCCGTTCAAGGCCCGGATGGGCTGGACGCTGCCCTGGTACTCGTCCTGCGTCAGCGACTTCAACGCCGACTTCGAGGTCACCCTCGAACACGGGGGGCACCTGGTCGAGCGGCCCGGCCTGAGCTGCTTCCTGCGGGACCGCGACCGCGTCTTCCACACCTACTCGACGTACGAGCGCGGCCTGGACTGCCTCGGCTCGACCACCAGCCTGCTGGATCTGACCGCCCTCGGCCGGCAGGAGGCGTGGGAGGAACCGGAGGGGCGCGCGTCGTCTCTCGGGGCGCCTGCGGGAAGCGAGGGCGTCCGTTACCACGACGAGTACGAGGACTGACCGCCCCCGGAACGGAAAGTGACCGAAACGGCCGTAAGGCCGTCAGAGTGCTCACTCCTTGCGGTGAACACGTGCCAACTAGATCTCAGTACCGTCACTTCGCGGGTCGTTCACCCCATCGTTGGCGTTTAACTCTATGAGCGCGACACAGATGGAGGTGCAGGGTGAACGGGCGAACGGTGCTCGAACGCTTCCCGGCCGGAGGACCACGCGGGTCCTGGCCGGCGGAGGAGTTCGCTTACGCGCGGCGTGCCGAGGGCCTGCCCGCGGAGGTCGTGATGGATCTCGCGACCGACATGTTCCTGGTGATCGTCCGCGGCGGTGACGCCGACCCCGCCGCCCTCTGAGCCGTACCGCCCGGCCGCGGCCTCAGCCCGCCTCCGGCGCGGACACCGGCGTCTTCGTGAACTGCTCCGCCTGGAGGGAGTACAGCTCGGCGTAGACACCCCCGGCGGCGAGCAGCTCCTGCGGAGTTCCCGGTTCCACGAGTCTTCCCTGGTCCAGGACGTGCACCAGGTCCGCGTGGCGGACCGAGGCCAGCCGGTGGGTGATCAGGACGACCGTCTGGCCGCTGCCCGCCAGCGCCCGGATCTTCTCGAACACCTCCAGCTCGGCCCGCGCGTCCAGGGCCGCCGTCGGCTCGTCCACGACCAGGACGCGGCCCCGCCGGTACGCCGCCCGCGCGATCCCGAGCCGCTGCCACTGCCCGCCGGACAGCTCGTGGCCGCCGCTGAAGTGGCGGGCCAGCAGGGTGTCCAGGCCGCGCGGCAGATCCGCGACCACCTCCCCGGCGCCGGCCTCGGCGATCGCCTCGGCCATCCGCCGCTCGTCCAGGGGCGCGGCGGAACGGCCCACGGCGACGTTCACCCGCGCGGTGAACGGCCACCGCTTGAAGTCCTGCGCCACCATGGCGATGCGGTCGGCCAGCGCCCGCCGGTCCGCGCCGGCCGCGTCCACGTCGTCCCACAGAATCCGGCCCCGGTCCGGGGTGTAGAGCCCGGCGAGCAGCTTGACCAGGGTGGTCTTGCCCGAGCCGTTCTCCCCGACGAGCGCGATGATCCGGCCGAGTGGGAGGGTGAGCGTCACATCGTCCAGGGCGGGACGTTCGGCGTCGCCGGGATAGCTGAAGGTGACGTTCTCGAAGCGGACCTCGCGCGGGTCCTCGGGCAGCGCCGCGCCGCCCTTGGGGATCTCCCGCCGGGCCGCCTCCACGTAGAGCCGCTCCAGGTCGCCGACGAACAGGGCCTCCTCGTGCAGCGCGTTCACCTCGACGACCAGCGTCTCCAGGCTCTGCGAACCGGTGCGGATCGCGATCACCGCCGTACCCGCCACCGACAGGGCCATCGCACCGCCGAGCAGCAGTCCGCCGAGCGTCGCGTACGTCGCCGCCGTCGCCAGCCCCGTCCAGGCCGCCGCGATCAGGCCCGTCCGCGCCGCGAGCCCGGCCAGCCGGGCCTGCTCCGCCTCGGCCGTCTCCGCCATCGCGCGGAAGTGCCGCAACAGGAACGCGCCCATGCCGTGCACCCGGATCTCGGGGGCCGCCGCCGGCTCGATGAGCAGACCGCCGATCAGGTGCCCCGCGCGGGTGTGCTGCACCCAGGTGTGGAACGACTCGTACCGGCGCCGGGCGACCGTCAGCGCGCTCCAGGCGCTCGGCAGCGTCATGGTCACCAGCAGCGGCAGCAGCAGCGGATGCAGCACGGTCAGCACACCGGCCGCCGCCACCAGCGAGATCACCGCGTTGATGACCCGTGTGCCGTACATGATCATGCGGCGGGCGGAGGCGGCGCCGTACTGGGCGGTGTCCAGCAGTTTGTGGAAGGCGTGGTCCTCGATCGCCGCCAGCTCGACCTGCGCCGCGCGTTCCAGGTACCGCTCCGTGGCCACCCGCTCCACCTTGGGTTCCAGCTTCCCCGTGGCGTACGTGGTGGCCGCCCGCAGCAGCGCCGCCAGCAGCATCGCCACGGCCAGCGTGACCAGCGCGGGCAGGGCGCCGCGGAGTCTTTCCGGCATGGGGCCGCCCGCCATCAGCCGCCCCAGGACGCCGTTGACCGCCAGCAGGCTCACCGCCTGCGCCACGCCCCGGGCCGCCTCGGAGGCCAGCACCGTGCGCGCGGCCCGCGGATCGGCCTGCCGGGCGAGCCGCAGCCCGGCGGCCAGCAGGGCGGGCAGCCGGGTCAGCAGGGCCCGGAAGTTCAGCTCCAGGAACGCTTCGGCGTGCTGGTTCCAGCCCATGTCGTAACGGAGCGGCCCGCCGAAGAGCAGCCGCTCCGACTCCGACACCCCGACCTGCTCCGCGCCGCCCGTCTTCCGCACCGCCGGCCTCCCCGGTCGTGGACGAACGGCCACTATGGCGGGGCCGCCCGCGCCGGGGCAGAGCGCGAGCGGGGCAGGCGGGAGCGCGGGGGCGCACACCGGGACCGGGGCCCGCGACGCCGGGGCGAAGGTCCCTCGTTACGGGCCGGCCGGGCGCTTCGTCACGCGCTGACGGGGCGCGACCAGGTCGGCGTCGTGCCCGTCAGGCGGCACAGCGTCAGGTAGAGGGGGATCGGCGGGGTGTACGGAACCGTACCGTCCGGTCGGTGGATGAGGCCGGGCACGTCGGGGGAGTCGGGCAGCACCGCTCCCGCGGCGTACCGCGCCGGGGCGGGCCACTCCATGGCGTAGTCGGAGTCGGAGGGAACGAGCCACCACCAGTGCGCCTCGTCGGCGAAGACGCACCCCACGCGCGGCAGCCGGGGAAGCACCTGCTGGCCCAGCAGCGAGGGAACCGCCACCGCGTCGCAGCCCAGCGGCGCGCTCATGCCGTCCGGTACGGCGAGCCGGTGCGGCGCCGCCGCGGCCCGGACCCCCCGCTGGAGCCGGACCAGCGTGTCCAGGCCGAGGACCCGGGCACCTGACACTGCGCTCACAGCCATGCGTCCCCCGTCATGTGGCGTGCTCGATGCGTCTGCTGCGCCTGTACGCGCGGCTGGTCCTGCCGTGCGGTGCGGAACCGGTTCTCGCCGCCGGAGCCTTCCCCGGGGCGGTCGCCGGAACTCTTGCCGGAGCCGTCGTCCGGGCCGCCCTCGGCCGGGTCGGGCTTGGGCCGCGCGCCCCAGCCCAGGTCGCCGCGCGGCTCGGGGATGCCGTGCGCTCCGCCGGCCCGGCGCGGCAGCTCGGCCCAGACCATCAGCCCGGGGCCCTGTTCCTGCGCGCCCCAGGAGTGGCACAGGGCGTCGACCAGGAGCAGACCCCGCCCGTGCTCCTCCTCGGGCTGGTCCCGGGACGAGGCGTGCGGCTGGCCGGGCGCGCATCCCTCGTCACGTACGGCTATGCGCACCAGCTCGGCGCCGTCGTGCAGCTCGCACACTATGTGTCTGCTCGCGGTGTGCACGATGGCGTTGGTGACCAGCTCGGAGACGACCAGGGCAGCCGTGTCGCAGGTGTCCTCGCACACCGCCCAGTTGGTCAGCCGGGCCCGCGTCAGGCGTCTGGCCTGGGCGGGAGAACCCGGGTGGGCGGCCAGCTCGAAGCGGAACCTGCGCTCGGCAGCGGCCTTGGCGGGGGCGGCTTCCGTGGCGGCGCCGAGGCCGTGGCGGCCCGTGGCGGCGTCTGTTCCTAAAGGCGCGGACGGAATCACGCTTGCCACTATCTCCCCGCCGTGAACACTTGGCAAGTGTCACTCTGAAAATTGCAGAGTGCGGTGTGACGCTCTGGACTGACGTGGCACACTGCTCGCAACAGCACGTCGAGCGGCGCCAGTTCAAGGCAGCGGAGGTCTGCGCCGACCTTCGAAAACGTCTTCGAATGGCGCCGCCGGGCTGTCCGCACGCGGTCGCGGCCGGTCCGGCGGCCCCGTGGCCGCGGCGCGCGACAAAGGGATCTTCTTGGAGGTGGAACGGTGAGCGAACCGCGGTCCGCGCCGACGGTCGGCCAGGTCGTCCTCGGCCGGCGCCTGCTGGACCTGCGGGAACGCGCCGGGATGAAGCGCGAGGAGGCCGCCCGCATCCTCCGCGTCGCCCCCGCCACCGTCCGCCGGATGGAGATGGCCGAGGTCGGGCTGAAGATCCCGTACCTCCAGTTGCTGCTCAAGGCGTACGGGGTCTCCGACGAGGAGGCCGAGGCGTTCGTCCAGTTGGCCGAGGAGGCCAACAAACCCGGCTGGTGGCAGCGGTTCCACGACATCCTGCCGGGCTGGTTCTCCATGTACGTCAGCCTGGAGGGGGCCGCGTCCCTCATCCGCTCCTACGAACCGCACTTCGTCCCCGGGCTGCTCCAGACCGAGGACTACGCTCGCGGGGTGCTGCAGTCCGGCGCCATCGGCCAGACCCGCCCCGACGACATCGAGCGCCACGTCGCCCTGCGCATGCGGCGCCAGGACCTCCTCACCCGCAAGGACGCCCCCCGGCTGTGGGTCGTCATGGACGAGACCGTGCTGCGCCGGCCGGTCGGCGGTCCGGAGGTGATGCGGGCCCAGGTCGACAGACTGCTCGAAGCCACGAAGCTGCCCAACGTCACGCTTCAGGTCGTCCCGTTCGCCAACGGGCCGCACCCCGGCACGTACGGGCCCTTCGTGCTGTTCCGATTCGCCGTGCCGGAACTCCCGGACATGGTCTACAGCGAGTACCTGACCGGCGCCGTCTACCTGGACGCGCGCTCAGAGGTGGCGACCCACCTGGAGGTCATGGACCGCATGGCGGCGCAAGCCGCCACGGCACATCGCACGAAGGAGATCCTCCGGGATCTCCGCAAGGAGCTGTGAATGGATCGCATCACGTCCAAGCCCAAGCCGCGGGTCCGCGGCGAGCGGATCTACAACGGCATGCCCGCACGCGAGCTGGGCAGCGAGGGCTGGCACAAGCCGTGGAGCGGCGGCAACGGCGGCAACTGCCTGGAGGCGATGAAGCTCGCCGACGGCCGGATAGCCGTCCGGCAGTCCACCGACCCCGACGGGCCCGCGCTGATCTACACCTCCGACGAGATGACGGCCTTCATCCAGGGGGCCAAGGCGGGAGAGGCGGACTTCCTGCTCTCCTGACACCTGCGCACCACTTGCTTTTTACGTCTCTTGCCCCCTGTCACTTCTCTTCCGCATCGGCACTGACTTGATCACTTACCGCAGCACAGACTTAGCCCTCTGGAGTCCGTCATGACCGGACAGCACCCCATCGAGATCGACACGAGCAAGCCCCATCCCGCGCGGATGTACGACTGGTACCTCGGCGGCAAGGACAACTACCCCGTGGACGAGGAGATGGGCCGGCAGATGCTCACCCTCGACCCGAGGGTGCCGGTCATGGCCCGGGTCAACCGCGCGTTCATGCAGCGGGCCACGCGCTGGCTGGCGGGGCGGGGCATCCGGCAGTTCCTGGACATCGGCACGGGCATACCGACCGAACCGAACCTCCACCAGGTCGCCCAGGAGATCGCGCCGGACGCACGTGTCGTCTACTGCGACAACGACCCCATCGTGCTGGCCCACGCGGCGGCCCTGCTGCGCGGCACGCCCGAGGGCGCCACCGAGTACCTCCAGGCCGACGTGCGCGAGCCGGACACCATCCTGGAGGGCGCCAGGAAGATCCTCGACCTCGGCAGGCCGGTGGCGCTGTCCCTGGTGGCGCTGCTGCACTTCGTCCCCGACGAGGACGGCGCGCACGAGCTGGTGCGCCGGCTGCTTCACGCGCTGCCCTCCGGCAGTCACCTGGTGGTCACCCATGCCACCGCCGACTTCACGCCGGAGGAGTCGGAAGCGGCCACCGCCAAGCTCAGGGCAGCCGGAGTGATGCTGGCGCTGCGCTCCCGCGAGGAGTTCGCCCGCTTCTTCGACGGACTCGAACTGGTCGAGCCCGGCATCGAGGTGCCCCACCGGTGGCACCCCGAACTGGGCGAACCGATCCCCGGCCAGGACGACGGGGTCATCCCGGGATACGGGGCGGTGGCCCGCAAGCCGTGACGGCTGGGGCGCCGACGGGGGCCTGCGGCGCCGAGGGGCTGGTGATGAGGGCTGGTGGGGGCGTTTCGGCCGTGGCCGTGGCCGTGACCGCGGTCGTGGCGTGCGTGGGGGCGGACCGACTGCCCAGCACCGCGAACGGTGGCTGCCCCCGTCCGGCCCCCGCCCGGACTCAGACCGTCATCGGACGGTCGTACGGCCCGATCGGCGCGGGCAGGCGTGAGGGGCCGCCGGTCAGGTGGCGGTCGACGGCCGCCGCCACCGCACGCCCCTCCGCTATCGCCCACACGATGAGCGACTGCCCGCGCGCCGCGTCCCCCGCGGCGAACACACCGGGGACGTTCGTCGCGAACCCCGCGTCCCGCGCGATCGTGCCGCGCGGCTCCAGCTCCAGCCCCAACTGGCCGGCCAGCCCGTCCGCGCGGTCCGGTCCCGAGAAACCGAGGGCCAGCAGCACCAGGTCGGCGGGGAGCGTCCGCCCGGTGCCCGGCAACGGGCGGCGCCGGTCGTCCACACCGCTCAGGTGCAGCGACCGCACATGCCCGTCCGCGTCACCGGTCAGACGGAGCGTGGACGCCCCGAACAGGCGCGCGTCCGCGTCCGCCGCCGGCGCGGACCGAAGATCACGCGCCTCCTCGTGCGCCGCCGACAGCCGGTACACCCTCGGATACGTCGGCCAGGGCTCCCCCTCCTCGTCACGTGCCGTGCCCGGCTGCGTGTAGATGTCCAACTGGGTCACCGACGCGGCGCCTTCCCGTACCGCCGTGCCCAGACAGTCCGCCCCCGTGTCCCCGCCGCCGACGATGACCACGTGCTTCCCGGCGGCGCTCAGCGGGGACGCCTCCAGGTCGCCCTCGCGCACCCGGTTGGCCAGCGGCAGATACTCCATCGCCTGATGGACACCGGCCAACTCCCGCCCGGGTACCGCTAGTTCCCGCCACGCCGTCGCCCCGGTGGCGATCACCACGGCGTCGTACCCGCTGCGCAGCTCCCCGGCGCCGATGTCCCGGCCGACCGCCGTGCAGGGACGGAACCTCGTCCCCTCGGCCCGCATCTGCTCGATACGCCGCTCCAGATGGCGCTTCTCCATCTTGAACTCGGGGATGCCGTACCGCAGCAGCCCGCCGATCCGGTCGTCCCTCTCGTACACGGCGACCGTGTGCCCCGCCCGGGTGAGCTGCTGCGCAGCGGCGAGCCCCGCGGGCCCCGACCCGATCACCGCCACCGTCCTGCCCGACAGCCGCTCCGGCGGGTGTGGTGCGGCGCAGCCCTCCTCCCATGCCCGGTCGGCGATGGCGCACTCGACGTTCTTGATGGTGACGGCCGGCTGGTTGATCGCCAGTACGCAGCCCGCCTCGCACGGCGCGGGACACAACCGGCCCGTGAACTCCGGGAAGTTGTTCGTGGCGTGCAGCCGGTCGCTCGCCCTGCGCCAGTCCTCCCGGGCGACCAGGTCGTTCCAGTCGGGGATCAGGTTCCCCAGCGGACACGCCTCGTGGCAGAACGGGACACCGCAGTCCATGCAGCGGTCGGCCTGCCCGCCGATGATCGGCAGCAGCGCCCCCGGGACATGGACCTCCTGCCAGTCGCGGACCCGCTCCCCGACCGGCCTGCGCGGCCAGTCCTCGCGGGGAGTGGTCATGAATCCCTTGGGGTCGGCCATGGCCGTCTTCCTTGCGTGCGCGGGTCGCGGGCCGTGCGTCGGCGGCGGCACTCCTCGATCCACGTTACGTCCGGCCCGCCCACCCCGCAGAGCGGCCGCGAGTGGCCGGCCCGGGGCCTCGCCGGGCGGCGCTCAGGTGAGGGCCGATATGTAGGCCGCCGCCGCCCCGGCGGACGCGGCGGTGCGGACGTGGTTCCAGGCCGTCCACTCGCGCACGTACGCCGGCCAGTACGCGGTCGCCTCCGAGGTGCCCGGGTCCAGCCGGGCCAGCGCGTCGTTGCGGGGCACGTTGGCGATCACGGTGACGCCGAACGACCCGACCAGGTACAGCGCGCTGCCCAGCAGCAGTTCCCCCGTGCCCTCGTCCGGCCACAGCACGAACGTCACCACGGCGATCACCCCGCACAGCACCGCGGAACCGACGAACAGCGCCATGAAGGCCGGTGTCACCGCGGCCACGTTGATCGCCTTCATCGCCGCCACGCCCTGCGCGGGCGGCAACGCGGCCAGCCCCCGCATCACGAAGGCCGAGAAACCGCAGAACACCCCGGCCACCAGTCCCGTCCCCAGCACCCCCAGCACCGTCAGCACGAAGTACGGCCCATCGATCATCTCTCGTCCACTCCCGTCCGTCGTCCACTGTCGTCCGTCGTCCACGTCGAGCCCCGCGCGGGCTGGCTGCCCATGGCCGCGGGGCGCGGCGGCCCCGGGCGCTCGTCCGGACCGCCGGCCGCCGTCCCTCTTCTCCCACCGTCGCCCCCGTCGCCGAGGTGCCCGACCCGCCGGGACGGTGCCTGGCGCATCATGGGCCCTGTGCGATGGGAAGCGATCACCTGGGACCGGCTCGGCGACCGGCTCGCCGAGCGACTGCTCGACCTGAAACCGGCCGACGGCAGCCCCTGGCCGCGCGTCGCCTTCGACGGAGCCCCCGCCGCCCGCCCCGGCGACCTGGCCGAGCGCGTCGCCAAGACGCTCCGTGTCCTCGGCCGCCCCTCCCTGGTCGTCGGCACGGCAGGCTTCCTGCGCCCCGCCTCGGTCCGGCTGCAGTACGGCCATCAGGACATCGACGCCTACTACGACGGCTGGTACGACACCGGCGCCCTGTGGCGCGAGGTCTTCGGGCCCCTCGAACCCGGCGGCGACGGACGCGTCCTACCCGACCTGTGGGACCCCGTCACCGACCGCGCCACCCGCAGCCCCTACACGGCCCTCCCGCCCGGCGGCTTCCTGCTCCTGCACGGCCCCCTTCTCCTGCGTCACTGGTTCCCCTTCGACCTGAGCGTCCACCTCCTCCTCACCCCGGGCGCCCTGCGCCGCCGCACCCCCGAGGCCGAGCAGTGGACGCTGCCCGCCTTCGAGCGCTACGCGGACGAGACCGACCCGGCCGGCACCGCCGACGTCCTGGTGCGTGCCGACGACCCCCGGCACCCCGCCTGGAACGGCTGACCGCCGTGCCGCTCCCGGACGTCTACAGCCAGCCGTTGCGCCGGAAGCCCCGGTACAGCACCGCGCAGGCGACGGTGATCAAGCCGATGACCAGGGCGTATCCGTACCGCCACCCCAGCTCGGGCATGTGCTCGAAGTTCATGCCGTACACGCCGCACACCATGGTCGGCACGGCCACGATCGCCGCCCAGGCGGTGATCTTCCGCATGTCCTCGTTCTGCGCGACGGTGACCTGCGCCAGGTGTGCCTGGAGGATGGAGTTGAGCAGTTCGTCGAAGGCGGCGATCTGCTCCGTGGCCCGCAGCAGGTGGTCGGAGACATCGCGGAAGTAGGCCCGTATCTCCGGGGCGACCACGCGGACCGGCCGGGTGGCCAGCTCCTCCAGCGGCCGGCCGAGCGGCACCACCGCCCGCTTCAGCTCCAGCAGTTCCCGCTTGAGCTGGTAGATCCGCCCCGGGTCCAGCCGCGCCCCGTCCTCCGCGAAGACGGCCGTCTCGGCCTGGTCGATGTCCCCCTGCACCTCGTCGATGGCGGTCAGGAAGTCGTCGACGACATGGTCCGCGATCGCGTGCAACACCGCCGACGGCCCCTTGGCGAGCTGCTCCGGATCGGACTCCAGCTCCTCCCGCAGCGGTCCCAGCGAGCCGTGCCGCCCGTGCCGTACGGTCACCACGAAGTCCGGGCCGACGAAGACCATGATCTCGCCGGTGTTCACCACCTCGCTGGTGGCGGTCAGCTCCTCGTGCTCGACGTAGCAGACCGTCTTGAACACGGCGAAGAGGGTGTCGCCGTACCGCTCCAGCTTCGGACGCTGATGGGCCTCGACGGCGTCCTCGACCGCCAGTGGATGCAGGTCGAACAGCTCGGCGATGTCCGCGAACTCCTCGTTCGTCGGCTCGTGCAGGCCGAGCCAGACGAAGCCGTCACCTCGCTTGCGCACCCGCCGCACGGCGTCGACCAGGCCGGTGCCTTCCGGGGTGCGGACGCCGTCCCGGTACGTCACGCAGTTCACCACCGAGGAGCCGAGCGGGGAACGCGCGGGGTGGCTCAGGTCGACGCGCGGGCGCCGCCGGGCCAGCCTCGCGACTGTGCGGAGGCCGCCGGCCCTGCCGAGGCTCGTGACCTTCCGCAGATTCCCTGCCATGGACATGTGGATCTCCTCGCGTGGAACCCCTCGCGCCGTGCTTTCTGCGCCCTGGCGCGCCAGTTTGCCAGCTCGGGGCGGGTCGTGTGCGGGCCTGTGGAAACGGAGGATTCCGCTTTGTTCCCGGCTGTGGACAGGCGTCGGTGGCCGATGGGGGAGAGGGAGCGGGCGCCGCGCGAGGGGCCCCGCGGGATGTCGTTCCGGAGCGTCGACCACTTCGGACAAGCCGGGCAACTGGGATGATCAGTGCATGACGCGAACCGACGGAGACCTTCTCGACAATCGGCCGACCGAGCCGGCGGAGCGCCTCGACGCCTTCGCCGCCCTGTACGACCCCACGACGTTCCGGCACCTGGCGGCCCTAGGCGTCGGCCCCGGCTGGCGCTGCTGGGAGGTCGGGCCCGGCGGCACCTCGGTGATCTCCTGGCTGGCCAAGAAGGTGGGGCCCACCGGAAAGGTCATCGTGACGGACGTCGACACCGCGCGGCTCGCCCGGGTCGCCCGTCCGCCGGTGGAGGTGCTCAGGCACGACGTGACGTCCCAGGAGCCGCCGGGGGAGGGCTTCGACCTCGTGCACGCCCGCCTCGTCCTGGTGCGCGTACCGGAGCGGGAGCGGGCGCTGCGGTCGATGGCCCAGTCCCTGCGCCCCGGCGGCCGGCTGCTGGTCGAGGACGCCGACCTCGCGCTCCAGCCGCTGCTCTGCCCCGACGAGCACGGCCCCGAGCAGCAGTTGGCGAACCGGTTGCGGTACGCCTTCCGCCAACTGACCACCCGTCGGGGCGCCGACGTGGCCCACGGCCGTCAACTCCCGCGCCTGCTCCGGGAGGCGGGACTGCACCGCGTGGAGGCGGACGCCCACTTCCCGGTGACCTCGCCCGCCTGTGCCGCCCTGGAGACCGCCACCATCCGTCAGGTCCGCGACCAGCTCGTCCGCGCCGGACTCGCCACCGACCAGGACATCGACCGCCACCTCGCCAACGTGGCGTCCGGCGCCATGGACCTGGCCACGGCCCCGATGGTCTCGGCCTGGGGCCGCAAGGCGTGAGCGGCGGACCGGGAGGACGGCCCCGTACCGCGCCACCGCCACCGTCCGGTGAGCCGGGGCGCGGAGCCGGTCGTCGCGGCCACGGCCGGCTCGGGTCACGGGCCGCCTCGCGCCGGGGAGGCGGAAGCGCCCCTGCCCGTCCCCGCCCCGGGAGGTCTGCCGCCCAGCCGCTCCACCGCCAGCGCGCCCGCCCGGCACCCCTCCGCAGCCGCCGCCTCCGGTGCGGCGCCGGCCAGCAGGGCGGCGAGGAACCCGCCGGTGAAGGCGTCACCGGCGCCCGTGGTGTCCCGGGGAACCGCCGGTACGGCGGGCACCCGGGCGCACACGGAACCGCCGCGCGCCACCAGCGCGCCGTCCGCTCCCTGCTTGGCGACCACCAGCGGAAACCGCCGGCTCAGCGCCGCCGCCGCGTCCGCCGCGTCGGACAGCCCGGTGAGCAGACCCGCCTCGGCACGGCTGGGCAGCAGGACGTTCACACCCCCGACGAGCGCCAGGAAGCGGTCCGCGCCCAGCTCGGTCAGGAACCCGGACGACGCCGGGTCCAGGCTCACCGGCACCCCGCGTGCGCGTGCCGCCTCCAGGGCGACCGTCACGAGCGCGCGGCCGGGCGCGGAGAACAAGAGGTACCCCGACAGATGCAGCCGGGCCACGCCGTCGAGCAACGCGTCCGACCAGTCACCGGGCTTCAGCAGCAGCGACGCCCCACTGTCCGTCAGGAACGTGCGCTCGGCCGCCGCGTCCGAGTCGACCAGGCAGATCACCGTCCCCGTCGGCGCCTCCTCGTCCACCACCAGCCGGGGCCGCACCCCGGACGCCAGCAGCTCCCGCTCGTGCCAGGCCGCCGCGTCCGCGCCGACCCGCCCGACCAACCGGACGTCACCGCACCCCTGGTGCGCCGCCCAGCACGCCGCGTTGGCACCGGCCCCGCCCGGCAGCTTCCGGATCGACGCGGCCGTGTCCGTCCCGGCGGCCAGCGGTCCGCGATGCCGGGCGACGATGTCCGTGACGACGTCACCGACGACCAGCAGGGCACCGCACGGCCCCGCCGTCACACCCGGGCCCAGGCGGTCGCCACCCGCGCCGCCAGCCGTACGTTGCCGCGCACCGCCGCCAGGTTGGCGCTCAGCGAGGCCCCGTCGGTGTGCCGCGCCAGGTGGTCGAGCAGGAACGGCGTGACCGCCTGACCGGTGACGCCCTCCCGCGCGCACGCGCGCAGCGCGTCGGCCAGTACGCGCTCGTGCAGTCCGGGATCGAGCTGTTCCTCCTCGGGCACGGGGTTGGCGACGACCAGCGCCGACCCGGGCGCGCCGAGCGCGTCCTGGGCCCGCATGACCTGTGCCACCTCCTCCGGCGTGCGCAGCGTCCAGTCCACCGGATGTCCCGAGTCGGACAGGTAGAAGCCGGGGAACCGGTCCGTGCCGTACCCGGCCACCGCGACACCCAGTGTCTCCAGCCGCTGCAAGGTCGCCGGCACGTCCAGGATCGACTTCACCCCGGCGCACACCACGGTGATCCTGGTCCGCGCCAGCAGACCGAGGTCGGCCGACTCGTCCTGCGTCACCGTCCACTCCCGGTGCACCCCGCCGAGCCCGCCGGTGGCGAACACCCGGATGCCCGATCGGGCCGCCAGCAGGGCGGTCGCCGACACCGTGGTCGCCCCGATCGCGCCCGAGGCCACCGCGAGCGGCAGGTCCCGGTGCCCGAGCTTGCGGACGCCGTCGTCACCGGCGATCCGCTCCAACTGCTCCTCGCCCAGCCCGACCTGCGGCCGGCCGTCCAGCACGGCGATCGTCGCCGGAACGGCTCCCTCCCGCCGTACCGCCTGCTCCAGCTCCCGTGCCACCTGGAGATTGCGCGGGCGGGGCAGCCCGTGCGCGATGATCGTGGACTCCAGGGCCACCACGGGCCGACGCGCGTCGAGCGCCTCCCGCACCTCTTCCGACACCACCAGCACCACGGGTATGCCTCCTGTCCGTCGGTTCTCCCTCATCCCTGGCGGCCGCCGCACCGGACCAAACACTTGCGGCGCGCGGAGCGCGGCACGAGCCTGGTGAGCATGACGGACAACACGGCACGTTTCGACCACGTCGTCCTGTGGGTGCGCGATCCGATCGCCGCGGCCGGCTTCTACGAGAAGGTCCTCGGGCTGGAGCCCCTCAGGCTCACCGAATTCGCGGCGGGCACCGTGGCGTTCCCCTCCGTACGCCTCAACGAGGAGACCGTCTTCGACCTGGCGCCGCTCACCATGGCGGAGCACATGAGGATGCTGCCCGGCGCCGCGGACAGCGCCGGCCACCCCGTCAACCACGTCTGCCTGTCACTGCCGGCGGACGCCTTCGACGCGCTGCGCGACCGCCTGGCGGAGCAGCAGGTCCCCGTATCGCAGCTCACCCACGACCTGTACGGCGCCCGGGGCCTGGCCGAACGCGCCTTCTACTTCACCGATCCGGACGGGAACATCTTCGAGGCCCGGCACTACGCCTGACGCCCAGGCCCCGGGCATCGGCATTCACCGGGCCGACCGGCCGGGTCAGCCCATCGGGTCGGCCGCCGGGCCGATTCCACGAGGCCGGCCCACCGGGTCCGCCACCGGGCCGATCCGGCAGGCCGGCCCACCGGATCAGAACAGCGGCTCCGGCAGCACGCCCTCCAGCGCGAGCAGCTTCCGCTTGGTCTCCAGACCGCCCCCGAACCCGCCTATGCCGCCGTGGCTCTCCACGACCCGGTGGCACGGCACCACCACGGGCAGCGGGTTGGCACCCATCGCCGTGCCCACCGCCTGGGCCGCGCCCGGCTGGCCCGCCCGCCCGGCGAGATCGCCGTAGCCGACGACCGAACCGTAGGGGACCTCGGCCGCCAGCTTCCGCAGCACCTCGCGGTTGAAGCCCGAGATCAGCGACCAGTCCAGCGGCAGGTCGAAGCCCCGCCGCGCACCGGCGAAGTACGCCTCGACCTGGCGTACCGCCTCCGCCAGCAGCGGGGAGCCGGGCGCCTCGACGGGCTCGGCGCCCAGTCGTGAGGCGAGCCGCCCGAGCGCCCGGTCCCGCACCGGGCCGGTGGCGTGGAACACGACGTTGACCAGGCCCTCGCGGGTCGCGGCCAGCAGCAGCGGACCGATGCCGGTGCCGACGACCGTCCACCCCACCCGCCGCCCGTACTGCCCATGGCTGTCCATGCGCCCCACCGTACGGCCCGGCACTGACATTGCCGTCCGGAGCGGCCCCGGCGGCCCCGCCCCGCGCTCACTGCCCGGCGCCGCCCGCGCCGAGCGTCGCCTCCCGGACCACGTCCGGCTTGTCGGTGATGATGCCGTCCACGCCGTACCCGGCCGCCCGCCGGGCACCGGCCGCGTCGTCGACCGTCCAGGTGAAGACCTCCATCGGCTTGCCGTGCGGCCCCGTGAGGGCGTGGACGACGGACACATAGCCCACAGAGAGCGACTTGTAGGAGGGGTTGATCTGATCGGCGAACCCGGCGTATGCGGGCAGGTCCCGGACCGGCGGAGTCCCGAGGACCCCGGTCCTCACGGCCGGCTCCAGCTCGTGCACGGTCCGCACGCTGTCCGTGTCGAAGCTCTGCACGATCAGCCGGCCGGACAGATGCCGCCGGTCCAGCCAGCCCTCGTTGCCGAGCACCTTGAGCGTGTCGCGTTCGATGCCGGGATACAGCCCGGGGTTCTTGATCTCCAGCAGCAGCTTCTGGTGGTGATGCTCGACACGGTCCACGTACTGCCTCAGCGTCGGCACGCGCGTGCCCGCCCAGGAGGCGCCGAACCAGCTCCCGGCGTCCAGGCGGGCGATCTCGGCGGCGGTGAAGTCCTTCACCTTCCACGGCGCCCGGCCGGGAAAGACCTCCTCCACGTCCGTGGTACGCCGCAGGGTGTCGTCGTGGACCACGACCAGCTCACCGTCCTTGGTGCGCTGGACGTCGTTCTCCACCCAGTGGATGCCCAGCTCGGCCGCCTTGTCGACGGCGGCCAGGGTGTTCTCCGGGGCGTAGGCCGAAGCGCCCCGGTGGGCGATGACGGCCGGCCGCTCCCCGCCGTGGGCCCGAGCCGCCGAGGCCGGGCCCAGCAGGGCGGCGGCCCCCAGGAGCGCGGTGGTCGTGGCGACAACTGCGCGCGTGTGCATACGTACTCCTCGCGTCGGCCGATCACGGACAGCTCAACTGTGACAGCAGAGCGTCAAGAACGGCGGGGCGCGGAATCGGCGCGGAAAGACGGGGGACTCTCAACTGCGCACACCGGGGGCGCACAACTGGGGCAGGATCGGTGATTCTTTGTCGGAGAATCGTTCGACCATTGCGGTGGGAGTCATACTCTCTGCTCTCGACCCTGATCGCTCGGGCGGTTCTGGGAGGAGTGCTCACCGGGGGACCCAGGGACACAAGAGGGCGGAAAGGCAGCCGCACATGCAAGACACGGTCGACGGATTCAGCTACGGACTCGTCACACCGCTGGTGGCTTACCTCATGGCCTGCCTGGGCGGCGCCCTCGGGCTGCGCTGCACCACCAGGTCCGTGCTGCTGGCCCGCTCCTGGCGGCCGGGATGGCTGGCGCTCGGCTCCGCGGCGATCGGCTCGGGCATCTGGACCATGCACTTCATCGCGATGATGGGGTTCGCGGTCGAGGGCACGCCGATCCGCTACGACAAGCCGCTGACCTTCGCCAGCCTCGCCATCGCCATCGTCATGGTCGGCGTGGGGATCTTCATCGTCGGCTACCGGGGCGCCAGGGGCACGGCCCTGTTCACCGGGGGCACGATCACCGGACTCGGCATCGCCTCGATGCACTACCTGGGCATGGCCGGTATGCGCCTCGACGGCGAGCTGCGGTACAACACCGTCACCGTGGCCGTGTCCGTCGTCATAGCGATGGCCGCGGCCACCGCCGCCCTGTGGGCCGCCGGCCAGGTGCGCGGCGTCCTGTGGAGCGTGGGCGCGAGCCTGGTCATGGGCCTCGCCGTCACCGGCATGCACTACACGGGCATGGCCGCGCTCGACGTCCATCTGCACGGCACCGCCGTCCCCGTCACCGGGGAGCCGCCCGCCGCTCTTCTCGCGCCCATGCTGGTGGGCCCGCTGGCGTTCCTCGTCCTCGCCGGCGTCGTCGTGCTGTTCGACCCGCTCCTGATCATGGGGAAGCCCGCCGCGCTCCGCGCCGAACCCAAGCCGGGCGTCCCCGCCCGCACGGCGGTCTCCCCGCAGGTCCGCCACCCGTACCCGCCCCAGGCCCCCCGCACCCTGGTACGGGCCCGCTCCCGCACCCCGCAGAACCGCTGACCCGGCCCGTTGTCAGTGGGGGGTCGTACGGTGGATGGCATGCGGCCCGTTTCCCACATTGAACGCACGGTGGCGCCCTTCGAGGTCGTCAGCCCCTACCAGCCGAGCGGCGACCAGCCCACGGCCATCGCCGACCTCGCCCGGCGCGTCGAAGCAGGCGAGAAGGACGTCGTCCTGCTCGGCGCCACCGGCACCGGAAAGTCCGCCACCACCGCGTGGATGATCGAGAAGCTCCAGCGCCCCACCCTGGTGATGGCGCCGAACAAGACCCTGGCCGCCCAGTTGGCGAACGAGTTCCGCGAGCTGCTGCCGAACAACGCCGTCGAGTACTTCGTCTCGTACTACGACTACTACCAGCCCGAGGCGTACGTCCCGCAGTCGGACACCTACATCGAGAAGGACTCCTCGATCAACGAGGAGGTCGAGCGGCTGCGCCACTCCGCGACCAACTCGCTGCTCACCCGCCGCGACGTCGTCGTGGTCGCCTCGGTGTCCTGCATCTACGGCCTCGGTACGCCGCAGGAGTACGTGGACCGCATGGTCCCGCTCCGCGTCGGCGACGAGATCGACCGCGACGAGATGCTGCGCCGCTTCGTGGACATCCAGTACACGCGCAACGACATGGCGTTCACCCGCGGCACCTTCCGGGTCCGCGGCGACACCATCGAGATCTTCCCGGTCTACGAGGAGCTGGCCGTCCGCATCGAGATGTTCGGCGACGAGATCGAGGCCCTCTCCACCCTCCACCCCGTCACCGGCGAGATCATCAGCGACGACGACCACCTCTACGTCTTCCCCGCCTCCCACTACGTCGCCGGACCCGAGCGCATGGAGCGGGCCGTCAACGACATCGAGAAGGAGCTGGTCGACCGCCTCGCCGAGCTGGAGAAGCAGGGCAAGCTGCTGGAGGCCCAGCGCCTGCGGATGCGCACCACGTACGACATCGAGATGCTCCGCCAGATCGGCACCTGCTCGGGCGTGGAGAACTATTCGATGCACTTCGACGGCCGCCTGCCCGGCTCCCCGCCGAACACCCTGCTCGACTACTTCCCGGACGACTTCCTCCTGGTCATCGACGAGTCGCACGTCACCGTGCCGCAGATCGGCGCCATGTACGAGGGCGACGCCTCCCGCAAGCGCACCCTGGTCGACCACGGCTTCCGGCTGCCCTCCGCGCTGGACAACCGCCCGCTGAAGTGGGAGGAGTTCCAGGAGCGCATCGGGCAGACCGTCTACCTGTCGGCCACCCCGGGGCAGTACGAGCTGTCCCGCTCGGACGGCGTCGTCGAGCAGATCATCCGCCCCACGGGCCTGGTCGACCCCGAGGTCGTCGTCAAGCCCACCGAGGGCCAGATCGACGACCTGGTGCACGAGATCCGCGAGCGCACCGAGAAGAACGAGCGCGTCCTGGTCACCACGCTCACCAAGAAGATGGCCGAGGACCTCACCGACTACTTCCTGGAACTGGGCATCCAGGTGCGCTACCTGCACAGCGACGTCGACACCCTCCGTCGCGTCGAACTGCTGCGCGAGCTGCGCGTAGGCGAGTACGACGTCCTGGTCGGCATCAACCTCCTCCGTGAGGGCCTCGACCTGCCCGAAGTCTCCCTGGTGGCGATCCTCGACGCCGACAAGGAGGGCTTCCTGCGCTCCGGGACCTCCCTGATCCAGACCATCGGCCGCGCGGCGCGCAATGTCTCCGGTCAGGTCCACATGTACGCCGACAAGATCACCCCGGCGATGGCCAAGGCCATCGACGAGACCAACCGCCGCCGGGAGAAGCAGGTCGCCTACAACAAGGCGAACGGCGTCGATCCCCAGCCGCTCCGCAAGAAGATCAACGACATCGTCGCGCAGATCGCCCGCGAGGACGTCGACACCGAGCAGTTGCTCGGTTCCGGATACCGCGGCCAGTCCAAGGACGGCAAGGGGGCCAAGGCGCCCGTGCCCTCCCTCGGCAAGGCGACGGCCGGGGCCAAGGGCGGCAGGGCCGCCAAGGGCAAGGCCAAGGAGACCGCCGTCACCGACCGCCCGGCGGCCGAGCTGGCGGAGCAGATCGAGGAGATGACCGCACGCATGCGGGCCGCCGCCGCGGACCTCCAGTTCGAGATCGCGGCCCGGCTGCGCGACGAGGTCTCCGAGATGAAGAAGGAACTGCGTCAGATGCGGGAGGCCGGCCTGGCCTGACGGCACGCGCGGGCACGCGCAGTGTTGCAAGACCGACACAAAGCGTGGAGGGGACTACGGCACTGTCAGTGCCCCTGCGTAGGGTTCTCGACAACCGCGGGCGCCGCGGCAACAGGGGAAGCTCAAGAGGGGAATCAGCGCGTGACCGTCAACATGACCAAGGGTCAGGCCATCAGTCTGCAGAAGAACGACGGCGGCAGCCTGACGTCGGTGCGCATGGGTCTCGGCTGGCAGGCGGCTCCCCGGCGCGGCCTGTTCGGCTCGCGCACCCGGGAGATCGACCTGGACGCCTCCGCCGTGCTGTTCGCGGACAAGCAGCCGGTCGACGTCGTCTTCTTCCGCCACCTGGTGAGCGACGACGGCTCGGTGCGGCACACCGGTGACAACCTCGTCGGCGGAGTCGGCCAGGGCGGTGACGACGAGGCGATCCTCGTCGACCTCCAGCGCGTCCCGGTCCACATCGACCAGATCGTCTTCACCGTGAACTCCTTCACGGGCCAGACCTTCCAGGAGGTGCAGAACGCGTTCTGCCGCCTGGTCGACGAGACCAACGGCCAGGAACTCGCCCGCTACACGCTCGCCGGCGGCGGCCAGTACACGGCCCAGATCATGGCGAAGGTGCACCGGTCGGGCCAGGGCTGGTCCCTGACCGCCCTCGGCTCCCCGGCCAACGGCCGCACCTTCCAGGACCTGATGCCGGCCATCCTGCCCGCCCTGTAAGGCGTACGCGGGGCAGCGGCACCGGCGCGGGGACCACGAGCGACACAGGGGGAGAACGCGATGACGGCCGAGCTGGTGCGGGGGCAGAACCACCCGCTCTCCCAGGCCCGACTGGAGATCAGGGTCTCGGCGGGCACACCGGTCGTGGCCGCGGCCGCCTTCGGCGACGCCGACGGCCGGGTCGACGGCGCCGACCGGGTCGCCCACCCGGGCGGGCCCGCCCTGCCCGGCCTGGAGGTCCCCGGGCAGGCCGCCGCCGACCACCGCCTCGCGGTGGACCTGGACGCCGTGCCGGACGCGGTGCACCGGGTCAGCGTGCTGCTGGCCCTGCCCGCCCCCGGCGGGCAGGGCCCGGTCCGCTTCGGTGCCGTCGCCGCCCCCTTCGTCGCCGTCACCGGCCTCGCCGGCGACGAGATCGCCAGTTACACCATCACCGGCCTGGACACCGAGACCGCCGTCATCGCCCTGGAGCTGTACCGCAGACAGGGCGCCTGGAAGGTGCGGGCCGTCGGCCAGGGCTACGCGGGCGGCCTCGCCGAGCTGCTGACCGACCAGGGCCTGGCCGACGCCCACGGCCTCGCCGGGACCGTCCACGAAGCCGTGACCCGGGGCCTGGCCGGCTCGTTGCCGGCGCCCCCGCCCCGCCCGGCGGACGGCGACCGCTCCCGGCCGACCGCCGCCCCCGCGCTCGGTCCCGACCACGGAGACACCGCGGCCCAGGGCGCCCCGGGGCCCGTACCCGCCCCGCCGGCCTACGGTCCGCAGACCTCCGGCGCACCGGGGCAGCCCCCGGCCGGACCCCAGCAGCCGCCGTTCCCCGGCGGACCGGGCCCGGACGACGCCACGCTCGCCCAGTCGCCCACGCCCGCCGCCGGCGGCCCGGTCGACTACAGCCATCCGCGCCGGCAGACCACCGCCCCGCCGCCGCCCCCGCCGACCGCGCCGCCGGCCGCGCCCGGCCAGCCCGCCCGGCCCGTCGCCGGTGACGCCACCGGCTGGTCCATGGAGGAGCGGCTCTACAACCAGGTGTGGGGCATGTTCGAGGACCTGGCCCGCACCATGGCCGCCTACCGCAGCGCGGTCGACTTCGCCGACTCGCGCATGGAGAAGGAACTCGACCAGGTCCTGTCCGACCCGCGCAGCCGGATCGGCGGGCGCGGCGACGCCGCCCGCGAGGCCGCCCGGGAGCGGTACGACTCGCTCGTCGGCCGGGCCAGACAGGCCCTCGACCGGGACCTCACCCAGCTCGCCGCCGAGTCCGACGTCGTCGAACCCGCCCTGCCCCTGGCGTACGCCCGCTGGGACAGCCCCGCCTGGCACGACTACCGCGTGCCGATGGAGATCCCCATGGCGGTGCGCCTGGGCGACCTCCACCTGCCCGAGGCCGACGGGATCAGCATCCCGATGCTGGTCCGGCTGCCGCTGGAGCGCGGCCTGTGGATCGACAGCGGACGCGCCCCCTCGCTCGACGGCTCCTTCGCCGACTCCCACGAGCTGCGCCGCCTGGCCCTGGAGACGGCCGTGGCGCACGCGGCCCGGCTGCTCGCCGTCTATCCGGCGGGCGAGTTCACCGCGCACGTCATCGACCCGGCCGGAGCGGGCGCCCGGTCACTGGCTCCGCTCGTCCGCGCCGGGGTGCTGGCCTCGGCGCCCGCCGCCGGCGCCACGGGCGTCGCGGACGTCCTCTCCCGGCTCACCCAGCGCGTCGACCTGGTGCAGATGGCGCTGCGCGGCGGCGCCCCCGACGCGCTGCCGCCCGGCTTCGACACCTCCCAGCACCTGCTGATCGTCAACGACTTCCCGCACGGCTTCGACGACCGCGCCGTCAACCAGCTCCGGTACCTCGCGGACGAGGGGCCGTCCGTCGGCGTCCACCTGATGATGGTCGCCGACCGCGAGGAGTCCGCCGACTACGGCCCGCTGCTCGACCCGCTCTGGCGGTCGCTGCTGCGCCTTACTCCGGTGGCCGACGACCATCTGGCCGACCCCTGGGTCGGGCACGCCTGGACGTACGAGCCCCCGCTGGTGCCGTCCGACAGCCAGGTGCTCCAGCGGGTCCTCACCGAGGTCGCCGCCGCCCGCCGGGCCTGGGACAGGTAGCCCCGACCGATTGACCAAGGACTCGTAAAGCCCTCTGACCAGCGACCTTTAGTATTTCTTTGCTGACCCCTTTACCAATCCTTGGTGATGGGGGTACTGTTTTCCGTACGGAGGGGAGTACTCCCTGTCTGCTGCGGCGTACCCGTCAATACGGATCAGGCCAGATCCCGGGGCGTCGGCCCGTGGGTTCCCGGACGCATCGCGCGCCCCGGTCGCCCCGGGTGGAAGAGACCTCCGGTAGCGACGACGCTGACATCTGCCGTTACGTACTGCCGGAGGCGCAGTGGAAGTTTCCACGACCCTATGGGTCCTGACCATCCTGGGCCTTGCCGCCCTGATCGCGGTCGATTTCTTCATCGGCCGCAAGCCGCACGACGTGTCGATCAAGGAAGCCGGAATCTGGACGGGCGTCTGGATCGCCCTGGCCGGCCTCTTCGGACTCGGCCTGTTCCTCTTCGGGGGCGGTCAGCCCGCCGGTGAGTTCTTCGCGGGCTTCATCACCGAGAAATCGCTGAGCGTCGACAACCTGTTCGTCTTCGTCCTGATCATGGCGAAGTTCGCGGTGCCCTCGCAGTACCAGCAGCGAGTGCTCCTCATCGGTGTCCTGATAGCCCTGGTCCTCAGGGCCGTGTTCATCGCCGCGGGTGCGGCGATCATCGCCAGCTTCTCGTGGGTCTTCTACCTCTTCGGCGCCTTCCTGATCTACACCGCCTGGAAGCTCATCCAGGAGGCCAGGGCCGACCAGGAGGACGAGGAGTACGAGGAGAACAAGCTGCTCAAGGCAGTCGAGCGCCGCTTCGGTGTCGCCGACCGCTACCACGGCACCAAGCTGTGGATACAGCAGAACGGCAAGCGGGTCATGACCCCGATGCTGGTCGTGATGCTCGCGATCGGTACCACCGACGTCCTCTTCGCCCTGGACTCGATCCCCGCGATCTTCGGTCTGACCCAGGACCCGTACATCGTGTTCACGGCGAACGCGTTCGCCCTGATGGGTCTGCGGCAGCTCTACTTCCTCATCGGCGGACTGCTGAGGAAGCTGGTCCACCTCTCCTACGGCCTGTCGATCATCCTGGGCTTCATCGGCGTCAAGCTCGTGCTGCACGCGCTCCACGAGTCCGGCGTCCACGTCCCGGAGATCAGCATCCCGGTCTCGCTCGGGGTGATCTGCGCGGTCCTGATCGTCACCACGATCACCAGCCTCATGGCCTCCAAGAAGCAGGCGGCGGCCGCCGGTGAGGAAGGCGCCGAGAAGGACAGCATCGACGTCTGACGCCGTCCCCCGGCGGAGGGAACCGACAGCCCCCGGGAGCGGTCCACGGCACCCGGCCGTGGACCGCTCCCGGCGGGCTCACCGCTCGTCCCGGCCGCTTCGGACCCCTGCGTCACCCCGAGGCCGCTCCCACCGCCGCCCCGACCGGGGCCGGGCGGGTCTCCGGGAGCAGCGCGAAGCAGCCGAGGCTGAGCAGCGCCACCGCCGTCAGATACGCCGCCACGCCCCACGGCACCCGGCCGCCCTGCTCGGCCAGCGCCGTCGCCACGATCGGGGTGAGGGCGCCCCCGACCACCCCGCCGAGGTTGTAGCCGACCGCGGCGCCCGTGCAGCGCACCCGGGGCTCGTACAGCTCCGGAAGGTAGGCGGCGATCACCGCGAACATCGTGATGAACGCGAGCATCGCGCCCAGGAAGCCGAGGAACATCAGCAGCGGCTCACCGGTCGCCAGCAGCGCCACCATCGGGAACATCCACACCGCGGCCGCCGCGCTCCCGGCGAGACACAGCGGCCGGCGCCCGTAGCGGTCGCCCAGCAGCGCGACCACCGGCGTCAGCGCGCCCTTGACCACCACCGCGGCCATCACGCAGGCCAGCATCACGCCCTGGTCCACCCCGAGCCGCTCCGTCCCGTACGCCAGGGACCAGGTCGACACGGTGTAGAAGAGGGCGTACCCGACCGCGAGCCCCCCGGCGGTCAGCAGGACCAGCCGCCAGTGGTCCCGCACCACCTCGGCGAGCGGCACCCGCGCGTGATCGTCGATCTCCAGGAAGCGGGGGCTCTCGGCGAGCGAGGACCGCAGCCACAGCCCGGCCAGCGCCAGCACGCCCGCCGCCCAGAACGGCACCCGCCACCCCCACTGCGCGAACCGCGCGTCGGACAGCGCCGACGACAGCGCCAGCACCACCCCGTTGGCCAGCAGGAACCCGAGCGCCGGGCCGACCTGGGGAAAGCTGGACCAGAGCACGCGCCGCTGCGCCGGAGCGTGCTCCGAGGCCAGCAGCACCGCGCCGCCCCACTCCCCGCCGAGCCCCAGCCCTTGCAGGAAGCGCAGCCCGACCAGCAGCAGGGGCGCGGCCACCCCGATCGTCCCGTACGACGGCAGACAGCCGACCGCGACCGTCGAGGCCCCGGTCAGCAGCAGCGAGGCCATCAGGACCGGCCGCCGCCCGTGGCGGTCCCCGATGTGCCCGAACAGCACCGACCCCAGCGGCCGGGCCACGAACCCCACCCCGAAGGTGGCGAACGCCGCCAGCGTGCCCGCCAGCGGGGAGAACGTCGGGAAGAACAGCGGGCCGAACACCAGGGCGGCCGCGGTGCCGTACACGAAGAAGTCGTAGAACTCGATCGCCGTGCCGGCGAGCGCGGCGGCGGCGATCCGCGGCATGGAGGGCGCCCTCACGGCGCGTACAGGCTGCATGCCGCGACAACCACGCTCGGTCACCGTCGGTTACGGGGCGCGCGAGGGGCGCGCGGGGCAGTGCCGCGCCGGTCCGCCGGGCGGCCGGAAGCCGGTCCGGCGCCCCGTGATAGACCGGGGGCCCAGCGGCGGTCCCGACGGGCCGCCCCACGCCGACGGACCGGAGGAACCGTGCCCCGCACCCTGGCCAACGCCCCGATCATGATCCTCAACGGCCCCAACCTGAACCTGCTCGGCCAGCGCCAGCCGGAGATCTACGGCTCCGACACCCTGGCCGACGTCGAGGCCCGGTGCGCCGAGGCGGCCGCCGCGCACGGCGGCACGGTGGACTTCCGCCAGTCCAACCACGAGGGCGAACTGGTCGACTGGGTCCACGAGGCCCGGCTGAACCACTGCGGGATCGTGATCAACCCGGCCGCCTACTCCCACACGTCCGTCGCGCTCCTGGATGCGCTCAACACCTGTGACGGGCTTCCCGTGGTGGAGGTGCACATCTCCAACATCCACCAGCGCGAGGCGTTCCGGCACCACTCGTACGTCTCGCAGCGCGCCGACGGGGTCATCGCGGGGTGCGGAGTGCAGGGGTACGTGTTCGGGGTGGAGCGGGTCGCGGCGCTCGCGGCAGCGGCGAGCGCCGAGGCGTGAGCGCCCGCACGCGGCTCACCACACCCCCGCCCCGCCCCCGCTCACCCCGTCCCGCACCCGCTCACCACGACCCGCCCCCGCTCACCAGCCGCGTGCGTGCCACTCCGGCAGGTGCGGTCGTTCGGCGCCCAGCGTGGTGTCGTTGCCGTGGCCGGGGTAGACCCACGTCTCGTCCGGGAGCGGCTCGAAGATCTTCGTCTCGACGTCGCGGATCAGGCTCGCGAACGCCTCCGGGTCCTTGCGGGTGTTGCCCACGCCGCCGGGGAAGAGGCAGTCCCCGGTGAACACATGGGGATGGCCGTGCGGGTCGTCGTAGATCAGGACGATGGAGCCCGGGGTGTGGCCGACGAGGTGCCGGGCGGTGAGCCGTACCTGGCCGACGCGGACGGTGTCGCCGTCGTCGAGCGGGACGTCGGTGGGCACCGGGATGCCCTCGGCGTCGTACCGCCCGGCGTGCGTGCGGGCGCCGGTGGCGGCGACCACCTCGGCCAGCGCCTGCCAGTGGTCGGCGTGCCGGTGGGTGGTGACGACGGACTCGATGCCGTCGTCACCGATCGTGCCCAGCAGTACGTGCGCCTCGGCGGCGGCGTCGATCAGCAACTGCTCGTCGGTGGCCCGGCAGCGCAGCAGATAGGCGTTGTTGTCCATCGGACCGACCGCGATCTTCGTGATCATCAGGTCCTTCAGCTCATGCACGTCGGCGGGACCGCCGACCCGCACCTCTCCGCTGTACGTCATGGCCGCCAGCCTAGTGGTGCGCCGCCCGCGCGGGGACCGCGCCGGAGCGGTGCCCTACAGCGGGGGAAGCGCCGGGAGCGCGCCGCCGGTCACCGTGAGGGCCGAGCCGTCGCGGCGGCCGGCCAGCCAGCCGAGCAGGTCGGCCCGGCCGCCCGTGACGGTGACCTCGGGCCCGTCGGCGTCCCGGCCGGTGCGCCATGCGCGCGTGCCGTCCGTGAGCCGCGTCGGCGGCACGTCCGGACGCCCCGCGAACCGCTCGGCGAGGACGCCGATCTCGCGCTCCGTGAACTGGTCCGGCAGGTCCTCCAGCTCGTATCCGATGCCCAGGTCGACGTGGTGCAGCTCCACCTCGACCCACCGCCGGAACGGGATCGCGGAAGCGGAGTCGGTGATGCCGTTGCGCAGCGTGACCCTGCGGGACCAGTCCGGGAGGGCGGCCGCGGCCTCCCGGAGGCGTGCGTCGCTCGCGCGTACGTCGTCGAGCTGGTCGGCCAGGGGGCGCGGGGCGTCCCGCTCGATGTCCGCGTCCCGGGCCTCCTCCGAGGCGTACATGGGCCGCCCCTGGAGGACGTTCACGAGCGCGTCGGCGTTGCGGGCGAGGTGGGCGAGGACGTGGCCGCGGGTCCAGCCCGGCAGCCGTGACTGCTTCGTCACGGCGGCGTCGTCCAGTTCGCCGACAGCGGTGAGCAGCCGCTCGGTAGCGTCACGTACAGACGCCAGGTCAGGTGCGTGATCCGTCATGCGCCTGACCCTAGTGCGCGCCACACCATCGGGTGAAGATGACGGACCACACCCGTAAATCGAATGCACGTGCTATATGGTCGGAGGCGGCGTCGGGCATGCTGGAGAGCCGGGGTTTGTTGACAACCCGTGAATCCGACCGGCGTTGTCAGTGGCTCCCCCTAGTCTGAGAAGGACGGGGGCCCCGCCCCTGTCACTTCTCTCAAAGAAAGGTGCGGACCGGCGTGGCCGACCGTCTCATCGTCCGTGGCGCGCGCGAGCACAACCTGAAGAACGTCTCGCTCGACCTGCCGCGTGACTCGCTCATCGTCTTCACGGGCCTGTCCGGGTCGGGCAAGTCCTCCCTGGCCTTCGACACGATCTTCGCCGAGGGCCAGCGGCGCTACGTGGAGTCGCTCTCCTCCTACGCCCGGCAGTTCCTCGGCCAGATGGACAAGCCGGACGTCGACTTCATCGAGGGACTCTCCCCGGCGGTCTCCATCGACCAGAAGTCGACCTCGCGCAACCCGCGCTCCACGGTCGGCACCATCACCGAGGTCTACGACTACCTGCGCCTGCTCTTCGCGCGGATCGGCAAGCCGCACTGCCCCGAGTGCGGCCGGCCGATCTCCCGCCAGTCGCCGCAGGCCATCGTGGACCGGGTCCTGGAGCTGCCCGAGGGCAGCCGCTTCCAGGTGCTCTCCCCGCTGGTGCGCGAGCGCAAGGGCGAGTTCGTCGACCTGTTCGCCGACCTCCAGACCAAGGGCTACTCCCGTGCGCGGGTGGACGGCGAGACCGTCCAGCTCTCCAACCCGCCCACGTTGAAGAAGCAGGAGAAGCACACCATCGAGGTGGTCATCGACCGCCTCACGGTGAAGGAGTCCGCCAAGCGCCGGCTCACCGACTCCGTGGAGACCGCCCTCGGCCTCTCCGGCGGCATGGTCGTGCTCGACTTCGTCGACCTCCCCGAGGACGACCCCGAGCGCGAGCGCATGTACTCCGAGCACCTGTACTGCCCGTACGACGACCTGTCCTTCGAGGAGCTGGAGCCCCGCTCCTTCTCCTTCAACTCGCCCTTCGGCGCCTGCCCCGACTGCACCGGCATCGGCACGCGCATGGAGGTCGACCCCGACCTGATCGTCCCGGACCCCGACAAGTCCCTCGACGAGGGTGCCGTCCACCCGTGGTCGCACGGCCACACCAAGGACTACTTCGACCGTCTGATCGGCGCCCTCGCGGACGCGCTGGGCTTCCGCACGGACATCCCCTTCGCGGGCCTGCCGCAGCGTGCCAAGAAGGCCCTGCTGTACGGCCACAAGACCCAGGTCGAGGTCCGCTACCGCAACCGGTACGGGCGCGAGCGCCGGTACACCACGGCCTTCGAGGGCGCCGTGCCGTTCGTCAAGCGGCGGCACTCCGACGCCGAGAGCGACGCCGGCCGGGAGCGCTTCGAGGGCTATATGCGCGAGGTGCCCTGCCCCACCTGTGAGGGCACCCGCCTCAAGCCGCTCATCCTCGCCGTCACGGTCATGGGCAGGTCCATCGCCGAGGTCTCCGCGATGTCCATCAGCGACTGCGCGGACTTCCTGGGCGAGCTGAAGCTCACCGACCGCGACAAGAAGATCGCCGAGCGCGTGCTCAAGGAGGTCAACGAGCGGCTGCGGTTCCTGGTCGACGTCGGCCTGGACTACCTCTCGCTGAACCGGGCGGCCGGCACCCTCTCCGGCGGCGAGGCCCAGCGCATCCGCCTGGCCACCCAGATCGGCTCCGGACTCGTCGGCGTCCTCTACGTGCTCGACGAGCCGTCCATCGGACTGCACCAGCGCGACAACCACCGGCTGATCGAGACGCTCGTCCGCCTGCGCGACATGGGCAACACGCTCATCGTCGTCGAGCACGACGAGGACACCATCAAGACCGCCGACTGGGTCGTCGACATCGGCCCCGGCGCCGGCGAGCACGGCGGCAAGGTCGTCCACAGCGGCTCCTTCAAGGAACTGCTCGACAACACCGAGTCGCAGACCGGCCTCTACCTGTCCGGCAGGAAGGCCATCCCGCTGCCCGACGTCCGCCGCCCCCGCGACCCGTCCCGGCAGCTCACCGTGCACGGCGCCCGGGAGAACAACCTCCAGGACATCGACGTCTCCTTCCCCCTGGGCATCTTCACGGCCGTCACCGGCGTCTCCGGCTCCGGCAAGTCGACCCTGGTCAACGACATCCTCTACACCCACCTCGCCCGCGAGCTGAACGGCGCCCGCAGCGTTCCCGGGCGGCACACGCGCGTGGAGGGCGACGACCTCGTCGACAAGGTCGTCCACGTCGACCAGTCGCCCATCGGCCGCACCCCGCGGTCGAACCCGGCGACGTACACCGGTGTCTTCGACCACATCCGCAAGCTGTTCGCCGAGACCACCGAGGCGAAGGTCCGCGGCTACCTGCCGGGCCGGTTCTCCTTCAACGTCAAGGGCGGCCGCTGCGAGAACTGCGCGGGCGACGGCACCATCAAGATCGAGATGAACTTCCTGCCGGACGTCTACGTCCCGTGCGAGGTCTGCCACGGCGCCCGGTACAACCGGGAGACCCTGGAGGTCCACTACAAGGGCAAGTCCATCGCCGAGGTGCTGAACATGCCGATCGAGGAGGCCACCGAGTTCTTCGAGGCGGTCCCCGCGATCTCCCGGCACCTGCGCACCCTCAAGGACGTCGGTCTCGGCTACGTCCGGCTCGGCCAGTCGGCGACCACCCTGTCCGGCGGTGAGGCACAGCGCGTCAAGCTCGCCAGCGAGCTGCAGCGCCGGTCCACCGGCCGCACGGTCTACGTCCTGGACGAGCCGACCACCGGCCTGCACTTCGAGGACATCAGCAAGCTGCTGACCGTCCTGTCCGGCCTGGTCGACAAGGGCAACTCGGTCATCGTCATCGAGCACAACCTCGATGTGATCAAGACCGCCGACTGGATCGTCGACATGGGCCCCGAGGGCGGCGCCGGCGGTGGCCTGGTCGTCGCCGAGGGCACGCCCGAGCAGGTCGCCGCGGTCCCGGCCAGCCACACCGGCAAGTTCCTGCGCGAGGTCCTCGGCGCCGACCGGATCAGCGACGCGGCCCCCGTGAAGGCCCCGCGCAAGACGGCGGCGAAGAAGGCGGCGCCCAGGAAGACGGCCGCGACAAAGACGGCCGCGACAAAGACGGCCGCCAAGGCGCCCGCCAAGAAGGCGACCGGCACCCGCAAGTCCTGACCGCGCCCACGACGCTCCGTGTCCCGCCTCACCGCGTGGGGCACGGAGCGTCGCCGTGTTCACGCGGTCTTCGGTTCCACGAACTGCATGTCGAGCTGGATTCTCACCACGTCCCCGAGCAGCCCGGGAGCGAAGTCCAGACCGAAGTCGCCGCGCCGGATCTCACCCGTCGCCTCGAACCCGGCGTGCCGGCCCGCGCCCTCGACCGGCACGTCCACGAGCCCGCCGAACTCCACCGCGAGCGGCACCGGCCGCGTCACCTCGCCGATCGTCAGCTCGCCCTCCATGGTCCAGTCCGCGCCCTCGCCCGACACCCGCGTCGAGCGGTACGTCATGGTCGGGCGCTTCTCCACGTCGAGCAGGTCGGAGGCGCGCACATGGGCGTCCCGGTCGGCGTTCCCGGTGTCGATCGAGGCCAGGTCGATCGTGGCCGAGACCCGGACGTCCTCGGCGGTCGCACCGACGTACAGATCGGCCTCGACCTTGCCGAAACGTCCCCGCACCTTGGCGATGCCCAGGTGCCGGACGGCGAAGTTCACGGCGGAGTGCAGCGGGTCCAGCTCCCAGCGGCCCGACGGGATCGGCAGAGCGGCGGCAGCGGCGGCGCGGGTCGTGCCCGCGGTGGCGGAGTCGTTCGTCATGCCCACCACCCTGTGCGCTCCGCGCCCGGCCAGGGAGACCGGCTTGAGCGTGGTAGTCACAGGGACACCCTCCGGGGCCCGCGCGTTGGTACGTTCGCACCGTGAGCGACAACGACCTGGGCACGTTCCTGCGCGGCCAACGCGAAGCCGTCACCCCCGCCGAGGCCGGGCTGCCCACCGGGCCCCGCCGCCGCACCCCCGGCCTGCGCCGCGCCGAACTGGCCACCCTCGCCGGCATCAGCGTCGAATACCTCACCCGGCTCGAACAGGGACGCGACCGCAACCCGTCCGCCCAGGTCCTCGGCGCCCTCGCCGACGTGCTGCACCTCTCGCTCGCCGACCGGATGCTGCTGCGCCGGCTGACCCAGGAGGCGGACTGCGGCGAGGACCCGCTGATCTGCGCCGCGGCCCCGCCGCTCAGCAGCACCGCGCGCCCCACCGTCCGCGCCGTACTGGACCGCCTGGACCCGACCCCCGCCGTCGCCCTCAACTGGATCGGCGACGTCCTCGCCCGCAACAGGGCGTACGAACGGCTGGTCGGCCCGGTCGGAATGCTCGACGCCGAGCGGCCCAACCTGCTCCGCTACCTGTTCACCGACGCACGGGCCCGCACGGCGTTCCCGGACTGGGAGCAGGTCGCCGACGACCTGGTCGCCCAGTTGCGGCACGACGTACCGCTGCGGGACCCGTACGTCGCCGAACTGGCCGACGAGCTGACGGTGACGGCCGGGGCGGAGTTCGCCGACCGGTTCGCCGACCTCTCCCTTGCGCCGCGCCGGGTCGGCAACCGGCGCGTCGAGCACCCCGAGGCCGGTGTGCTGCGCCTGCTGCACGAGACGCTCGCGCTGCCCGAGGACGGCCAGCGGATCGTCGTCCACCTCCCCGCGGACGACTCCACGGCCGCCGCCCTCGACCGCCTCGCGGGCCTCCGCCCCGGCGCCCTGCGGGCCGTACCGGCGGCCGGCTGAACCGCCGTCAGTCCGCCAGTTCGCGGGCGTACGGCGGTTCCGCGCCCGCGCGGGAGCAGGTGACGGCCGCGGCGCGCGCCGCGAACCGCAGCAGCTCCGCCCAGCCGTCCGGACCGAGCGCGCCCAGCGCCTGCTCGTTCAGCGCGTCCCGGACGGCCAGACCGTGCAGCAGCGCCGCGTTCACGGTGTCGCCCGCGCCGATGGTGTCGACGACGTCCACCCGCTCGCCCGGCACCGCGTACTCGCCGCCGTCCCGGGTGAAGACGGTCAGCCCGGCACCGCCCCGGGTGACCACGACCGCCGCCGGGCCCGCCGCCAGCCACTCCCGGGGCGTGCCGCCCAGCCACTCGGCGTCCTCGGCGGACAGCTTCAGCAGCGACACCGACGGCAGCCAGCTCTCGAACCTAGCCCGGTAGGCGTCCGGATCGGCGATGAGACCCGCCCGGATGTTCGGGTCCAGCGCCGTGAACACCCCCCGCGCCGCCGCGTCCCGCATCAGCTCCTCGTACGCGCTCGCCCCCGGCTCCAGCACCAGCGAGCACGTGCCGAAGGAGACCGCCCGGGTGCCCGGCGGCAGCGCGGCGGGCGTGCCGAACAGCCGGTCCGCCGTGCCCTCCACGTAGAAGGAGTACGCGGCCGAACCGTCCGCGCCGACCGTGGCGACGGCGAGCGTCGTCGGCTCCGCCCCGCGCTGCACCCCCGACACGTCCACGCCGGTTCGGCGCAGCCGGTCCAGCAGCGCCTCGCCGAACGCGTCGTACGACACCCGGGAGCAGAAGGCGGTGGGGGAGCCGAGGCGGCCCAGCGCGACGGCCGTGTTGTACGGCCCGCCGCCGAGCGCCGGGGTCAGGGCGGCCAGCGCGCCCCGGCCCTGCGGTACCAGATCGATCAGTGCCTCACCGGCGACGACGATCACGGGTGGTCCTCTCTGGTGTGGTGGGGGTTTCGGGTGTGTCGGGGGACCCGGACGACTTGGGGGCCCTGCGGGTCTTGCGGGTCTTGGTGGCCTTGGGGGACTGGGGCGGGTAGTGGTCGGTGGGTGCGGGTGGGGCGTCCTCGGGGCAGCCGCAGGAGGTGCGGTGTACGAAGGCGCAGGGCAGCCGTACGGTCCGGGCGGGCCGGTCCGGTTCCGCCAGCCGCTCCAGGAGGAGCCGGACGGCCTGGGCGCCGAGTTCCCGGCTGGGCTGGGCCACGGCGGTGAGCCGGGGTGAGAAGAGGTCCGCCCAGTCGAAGTCGTCGAAGCAGCACAGCGCCATGTCGCCGGGCACGGACAGCCCGCGGTCCCGCAGGGCGCGCAGCGCGCCGATGGTCATCGCGTTGTTGGCCGTGACCAGCGCGGACGGCGGCACCGCGAGGGACAGCAGCTCGGCCGCGGCCCGTTGCGCACCGGCCGACTCGGAGTCGCCGTGCACCAGCAGCCGCTCGTCGTACGGCAGACCGGCCGCCGCCAGGCCGTGCCGGTACCCGGTGATCCGCTCGCGCGTGGTGCTGAGTCCGGGCCGGCCGGCGACCAGCCCGATCCGCCGGTGCCCCAGCCCGGCCAGATGCATGACCAGCCGGGTCGTCGGTTCGGCACCGGCCGCGCAGACCTGGTCGATGTGCGGGGCGCCGTCGTCGGGGACGTCGACCGTCCGGTCGAGGAACACGGTCGGTACGCGGTGCCGCCGCAGGTAGGCGACGAGTGCGCCCGGGTCGGCGGAGGGTGCCACGATCATGCCGTCGACACGGCGTTCGTACAGAAGCTGGACGACCTGCCGTTCATGGCCGGGGTCGTCGTGCGGGTCGGCGATGAGCAGTCCGTAACCCTGTTCCAGGGCGGCGGTCTCGACGCCCTGGAGGATCTCGGTGAAGTACGGGTTGCTGACCGCGGAGACGGCCAGTCCGATGGACCGGGTGCGTGCGGTCACCAGGGAGCGGGCGAGGGTGTTCGGGGTGTAGCCCAGCTCCTCGATCGCGTCCAGGACCGCTTGGCGGGTGTGCGGCAGGACGGGCCGGGTGTCGTTCAGGACGTGCGAGACGGTGGCGACGGAGACGCCGGCGCTTCGCGCCACATCGGCCATGGTCGGCATCGGCGGGCTCTCTCCTGTCGGTCGATGGCGGGACGGTATCGCATCGGAAGGGGTGGGTAAACGTTTGCGCAAGCGTTTACGCAATCGCTTGCGCGAGCGGTTGCGCACTCGTTCGCGGGCCCGCCCCCACCCCCCACCGTCCCCCTCGATATCGTCGACCCGACCGACCCGCCCCCTCCGACCCCGACCAGGGAGTCCGCATGCCTGCCCGTCCCGCCGTCCCGAGCCGTCGTACCGTCCTGCGCTCGGTGGCCGTCGTCCCCGTCGCCGGAGTGGGGGCGGCCGCGTGCGGGCCGGACGGCGGGGCGGACGCGGCGGCGGCGCCGACCGCTGCTGTCGACCTGGGCGCGGAGAAGGAGGTCGCGGAGGGGAGCGCCAAGCTGTACCGGGATCACCATGTGGTGGTCAGCCGGGGGCAGGACGGTTCCTTGAAGGCGTACAGCACGGTGTGCACGCACGCGGGGTGTGCCATCGACAGGCTGGAGGGGACCCGGCTCGTCTGTCCCTGTCACGGCAGCGAGTTCGACGCCCGGACCGGTGAGGTGCTGCACGCCCCGGCCACCGTGCCGTTGGAGGAGCTGTCCGTCGAGGCGAAGGGCGGCAGGATCGTCGCGGGGCCGGCAGCCTGACGTCCGGCCCGTGTTCCCCGGCCCTCGGCCTTCAGCGCCGGCCGTCGGCCGGGTCAGGCCCAGTCCCATCCGATGCCGACGAGACCCGGCCGTACGCGGGATTCCACGAGGTGGACGCAGCGGTGGGCGTCGCTGAGGGCGAGTGCCTGGCACCTGCCGCGCGGGGTGGTCGCCGACTGCTGGGTGAACCGGTGGCAGCGCACCGGTCGTGCGGCCGCGTCGAACCGGACCTGGAGCGCGTACTGCCCGCCCGCCGCGTCGAACTCCCGGGCGTACTCGTGCGACACGCCCGCGGTGCCGTCCACGACGCCGTAGCGGAAGAGGTAGGTGTCACCGGTGCGCAGCCGGGTGTCGAACAGCAGCTCGGCGACCAGGACGCCGGTGTCGTGGTGCCGGCGGACGCGGCCGGTGCGGCAGTTCTCCAGCGCGTGGACGGTCATGCGCTCCGGTGCGCACCCCGGGTCGCCGTGGTGGACGGCCAGGAAGCGGTCGACGCCGTCCCGGCGGGCGCGGACGATGTGGTGCTCCTCGCGGTCGGCCAGTTCGCGGCGCGGTCCGATGCGGACCTGTTCGTGGTGGCCGAGGGTGTGCAGCCCGCCGTCCGGCTGCTGGCCCAGCTCGGCCAGCAGTCGGTCCACCGTGCCGGAGACCGCCACGCGCGCTTGGCGCCGGCGGGCCGCGAACTGCTGCCCCCGCTGCCCCGCTGTGCTCGCCGCGCCCGCGACGCCCGCCGTGCCCGTCCCGTTCCCGGTCTCGCCGAGCAGCCGGAGCAGCGACTGGGCCGGCAGGTGGAGGATCTCCTCCAGCGCCCGCACGGCCCGCAGCGACTCGGGGCGCTGCGGGCGCCGGGCACCCTGCTGCCAGTAGCTCAGACTGGTGACGCCCACCTTCACGCCGCGGCGCGATAGATGGTGCTGCACGCGTTGCAGCGGCAGCCCCCGCGCGGCTATCGCGGTGCGCAGCGCGACATGGAAGGGCCCACCGCGCAGGACGGAGTCCAGTTCGGCGCCGGCGGCGTCCGCGTGCTGTGGGGCGTGCGGCATGCAGGGGCTCCTCTGTGAAGGCTCGTCGCGGCGGTTCGGGCCCGCCGGACGCGGATCGGCAGGGGCCGCCCCCGGTGCGGCGCGGAGGAGTCCTCACATCCGTACGCCGCTTCGGCCCCCGGGTCCCCCCGCATTGAAGCGTGTCGGCCAGGTCCCGACAACACTTCCGACCCGACGGCCGCGCGCTGCTGGCCGAGACCGCACCGTCCGCCCGCGCGGGGCGCCGGGCATGATCGACGGGCGACGCGGCACGTCGTCCACGGGCCCGCCGGACTGTCGGTCCTCGCAAGTAGGGTGTGAGTCATGGCCGACCCCTCCAGCTACCGCCCCAGTCCGGGACAGATCCCGGACTCGCCGGGGGTGTACAGGTTCCGCGACGAGCACCGCCGGGTGATCTACGTCGGAAAGGCGAAGAGCCTGCGCCAGCGCCTGGCCAACTACTTCCAGGACCTGGCGAACCTGCACCCCCGCACCCGCACCATGGTCACCACGGCCGCGTCCGTGGAGTGGACGGTGGTGTCCACGGAGGTGGAGGCGCTCCAGCTCGAGTACTCCTGGATCAAGGAGTACGACCCGCGGTTCAACGTGAAGTACCGCGACGACAAGAGCTACCCGTACCTCGCGGTGACGATGAACGAGGACTTTCCGCGGGTGCAGGTGATGCGCGGCCACAAGAAGAAGGGTGTGCGGTACTTCGGCCCGTACGCGCACGCGTGGGCGATCCGGGACACGGTCGACCTCCTGTTGCGCGTCTTCCCGGTCCGCACCTGCTCGGCCGGCGTCTTCAAGAACGCGGCCCGGACCGGCCGCCCCTGTCTGCTCGGCTACATCGGCAAGTGCTCCGCACCCTGCGTCGGCCGGATCTCGCCCGACGACCACTGGGACCTGGCCGACGAGTTCTGCGACTTCATGACCGGCCGCACGGGCACCTATCTGCGCCGCCTGGAGAAGCAGATGGCCGAGGCGGCCGAGGAGATGGAGTACGAGCGGGCGGCCCGGCTGCGCGACGACATCGAGGCCCTGAAGAAGGCCATGGAGAAGAACGCGGTCGTGCTCGCCGACGCGACCGACGCCGACCTGATCGCCGTCGCCGAGGACGAGCTGGAGGCGGCCGTCCAGATCTTCCACGTGCGCGGCGGACGCGTGCGCGGTCAGCGCGGCTGGGTCACCGACAAGGTCGAGGAGATCACCACCGGCGCCCTCGTCGAGCACGCGCTGCAGCAGTTGTACGGCGAGGAGACGGGGGACGCCGTCCCCAAGGAGGTCCTGGTCCCGGCGCTGCCCGACCCGGTGGAGCCGGTCCAGCAGTGGCTCACCGACCGCCGCGGGTCGGGCGTGTCGCTGCGCATCCCGCAGCGCGGCGACAAGAAGGCGCTCATGGAGACCGTGCAGCGCAATGCCCAGCAGGCGCTGGTGCTGCACAAGACCAAGCGTGCCTCCGACCTGACCACGCGCTCGCGTGCGCTGGAGGAGATCGCCGGGGCCCTCGGTCTGGACAGCGCCCCGTTGCGCATCGAGTGCTACGACATCTCCCATCTCCAGGGGGACGACGTCGTGGCCTCCATGGTCGTCTTCGAGGACGGGCTCGCCCGCAAGAGCGAGTACCGGCGGTTCCAGATCAAGGGATTCGCGGGGCAGGACGACGTCCGGTCCATGCATGAGGTGATCACCCGCCGCTTCCGCCGCTACCTCGCCGAGAAGGAGCGCACGGGCGAGTGGGCGGACGGCCCGCAGACCCCGGCCGACCCGCGGTCCCCGGACGCCCGGCCGCTCCCGGACGGCACCCTCAAGGCGGACACGGGCACGGACACGGGCACGGACGCGTCCCCGGCTCCCCGCACGGACCCGGCCCACGACCCGCGCGTGTTCCCGGACGCGGACGCCGACCTCCCCCTCGACAGCGGTCTCAAAGACGACGACGGCCGCCCCAAGCGTTTCGCGTACCCGCCGCAGCTCGTCGTCGTCGACGGTGGGCAGCCGCAGGTGGCCGCGGCCCAGCGGGCCCTGGACGAGCTGGGCATCGACGACATCGCGGTGTGCGGTCTGGCCAAGCGGCTGGAGGAGGTCTGGCTGCCCGGCGAGGACGACCCGGTGGTGCTGCCCCGCACCAGTGAGGGCCTGTACCTGCTCCAGCGCGTCCGCGACGAGGCCCACCGCTTCGCGATCACCTACCAGCGGGCCAAGCGCGCCAAGCGTTTCCGCGCCAGCCCCCTGGACGACGTCCCGGGTCTGGGTGAGACCCGTAAACAGGCTCTGATCAAGCACTTCGGTTCGCTGAAGAAGCTGCGCGCGGCGACCGTCGACGAGATCCGCGAGGTGCCCGGCATAGGCCGCAAGACGGCCGAGACGGTCGCCGCGGCGCTCGCCCAGGCGGCCCCGGCCGCGCCCGCCGTGAACACGGCGACCGGCGAGATCATGGAAGACGACGAAGGGGCGCCCGAAACGACGGCGGACGCCCCGGGGGAGCCCGTGACCACGGGCGCCCCGGACGAAAGACGGGGGCAGGAGACATGACCGAGCACGAGACACGGCCCACGAGCGGCCGAGAACACGCCGCGGGCACGACCGGGCGGGAACCGGCCGCGGGCACGACCGCGCGGGAAGACGCCGCGGGCACGACCGGCGGGGGTGCCGTCCCGCCGGCGGCCGGCCCCGACCGGCAGGACGACGGAGCACAGGTGAGCACGGGCAGCACGGGCAGCACGGGCAGTACTACAGGGAGCACGGGCAAGGACAACGGCGGGGTGCCCGAGGCGGCCATCCCCGAGCTGGTGATCATCTCCGGCATGTCGGGGGCCGGGCGGTCGACGGCCGCCAAGTGCCTGGAGGACCTCGGCTGGTTCGTGGTGGACAACCTGCCGCCCGCGCTGATCCCCACCATGGTGGAGCTGGGCGCCCGCTCGCAGGGCAACGTGGCCAGGATCGCGGTCGTGGTCGACGTCCGCGGCCGCCGCTTCTTCGACAACCTGCGCGAATCCCTGGCCGACCTCGACGCCCGCGGGGTCACCCGGCGGATCGTCTTCCTGGAGTCGTCGGACGAGGCCCTGGTGCGCCGCTTCGAGTCGGTGCGCCGCCCGCACCCCCTCCAGGGCGACGGCCGGATCGTCGACGGCATCGCCGCCGAGCGGGAACTGCTGCGCGAGCTGCGCGGCGACGCCGACCTGGTGATCGACACCTCCAGCCTCAACGTGCACGAGCTGCGCGCCAAGATGGACGCCCAGTTCGCCGGCGAGGAGGAGCCGGAGCTGCGGGCCACCGTCATGTCGTTCGGCTTCAAGTACGGGCTGCCGGTCGACGCCGACCTGGTGGCGGACATGCGCTTCCTGCCCAACCCGCACTGGGTCCCGGAGCTGCGCCCGTTCACCGGCCTGAACGAGGAGGTGTCGGCGTACGTCCTGAACCAGCCGGGGGCGAAGGAGTTCCTCGACCGCTATGCCGAACTGCTCCAGCTCGTGGCCGCGGGCTACCGTCGGGAGGGCAAGCGCTATGTGACCATCGCCGTCGGCTGCACCGGCGGCAAGCACCGCTCCGTCGCCATGTCGGAGAAGCTCGCCGCCAGGCTCGCGGCCGAGGGTGTGGAGACGGTGGTCGTGCACCGGGACATGGGACGGGAATGACAGGACGTACTCCGCGGCTGAGCAGGCTGCGCCGGGCGGTGTCCGAAGGACGCGGCAGCCGGCCCGTAGAGGCGCGCGGCGGCAAGCCGCGCCGCCGGGGCGCCCAGCCCAAGGTCGTCGCCCTCGGCGGCGGCATGGGCCTGTCCGCCTCGCTCGCCGCACTGCGCCGGATCACCGGCGACCTCACCGCCGTCGTCACGGTGGCCGACGACGGCGGCTCCAGCGGGCGCCTGCGCGACGAGCTGGGGGTACTGCCCCCCGGCGACCTGCGCAAGGCGCTGGCCGCGCTCTGCGGCGACGACGACTGGGGCCAGACCTGGGCCAGGGTCATCCAGCACCGCTTCCAGTCCCAGGGCGACCTGCACGAGCACGCGGTCGGCAATCTGCTGATCGTCGCCCTGTGGGAGCAGCTCGGCGACCATGTCCAGGCGCTGGACCTGGTCGGCAAGCTGCTCGGCGCGCACGGGCGGGTGCTGCCCATGTCCGCCGTGCCGCTGGAGCTGCAGGCCCTGGTCAAGGGCCACGACCCGGAGCGGCCGGGGGACGTCGACACCGTCCGCGGGCAGGCGACCGTGGCGCTCACGCCCGGCGAGGTGCAGTCGGTGCACCTGGTGCCGGCCGACCCGCCGGCCGTCCCCGAGGCGGTCGAGGCGGTCCTCGACGCCGACTGGGTGGTCCTCGGCCCCGGCTCCTGGTTCTCCTCCGTCATCCCGCATCTGCTGGTGCCCGATCTGCTGGACGCCCTCACCGGGACGAAGGCCCGCCGGGTGCTGTCACTGAACCTCGCCCCGCAGCCAGGAGAAACCGAGGGCTTCTCCCCGCAGCGTCATTTGGAGGTTTTGGGGCGACACGCCCCTAAACTCGCCCTGGACGTGGTGCTGGCCGACGAGGCCGCCGTGCCCGACCGGGACTCGCTCACCGACGCCGCCAAGCGGTTCGGCGCCGCGGTCGAGCTGGCGCCGGTGGCCCGGACCGACGGGACCCCGAGGCACGACCCGGAGCTGCTGGCCGCCGCGTACGACCGTATTTTTCGGATGCATGGAAGGATCGGCCCATGGCGATGACGGCAGCGGTGAAGGACGAGGTCTCGCGACTTCCCGTCACCCGTACCTGCTGCAGGAAGGCGGAGGTCTCCGCCATTCTGCGGTTCGCCGGCGGCCTTCACCTGGTCAGCGGACGCATCGTGATCGAGGCGGAGCTGGACACCACCAGTGCCGCCCGGCGGCTCAAGCGGGACATCCTGGAGATCTTCGGCCACAGCTCGGAGCTGATCGTGATGGCGCCGGGCGGACTGCGCCGCGGTTCGCGCTACGTCGTCCGGGTCGTCGCGGGCGGTGACCAACTGGCCCGGCAGACCGGTCTGGTCGACGGCCGGGGCCGCCCCATCCGCGGCCTGCCCCCGCAGGTGGTCTCGGGGGCCACCTGCGACGCCGAGGCCGCCTGGCGCGGGGCCTTCCTGGCGCACGGTTCGCTGACCGAGCCCGGCCGTTCCTCCTCCCTGGAGGTGACCTGCCCGGGGCCGGAGGCCGCGCTCGCGCTGGTCGGCGCCGCCCGCCGGCTGTCGATCGCCGCGAAGGCCCGCGAGGTGCGCGGGGTGGACCGGGTCGTGGTCCGCGACGGCGACGCGATCGGCGCCCTGCTCACCCGGCTCGGCGCCCATGACTCCGTGCTGGCCTGGGAGGAGCGGCGGATGCGCCGCGAGGTCCGCGCCACCGCCAACCGCCTGGCCAACTTCGACGACGCCAACCTGCGCCGTTCCGCCCGCGCGGCGGTCGCCGCCGGTGCCCGGGTGCAGCGCGCCCTGGAGATCCTCGGCGACGACGTCCCCGAGCACCTCGCGGCGGCCGGCCGGCTCCGCATGGAGCACAAGCAGGCGTCCCTGGAGGAGCTGGGCGCGCTGGCCGACCCGCCGCTGACCAAGGACGCCGTCGCCGGCCGTATCCGGCGGCTGCTGGCCATGGCCGACAAGCGCGCCACCGACCTCGGCATCCCGGGCACGGAGGCGAACCTCTCCGAGGAACTGGCCGACAACCTCGCGGGCTGACCGGCCGCCCCTGGCCGATCACCGCGCGGGTCGGCCCGTGCCCTTGGCCGATGACCGCGCGGGTCGGCCCGTGTGCTTGGCCGATGACCGCGCGGGCTGGCCCGTACCCCGGCCGACAGCCCCGCGGGCTGGCCCGTCCCCCCGGCCGATGACCGCGCGGGTCGCCCGTCCCCCCCGGTCGACAGCCCCGCGGGCTGACCCGGCCCCCGGCCGCTCACCTCACGCACTCACCCCCGCCCCCCGCCCCCCGCCCCTCGCGCCCGGAACCCAGAACCCCTGACCAGACGCCCCCAACACGCCGGTCCCCACCGCCACTTGAGTGGCAGGGGCCGGCGTGACGCGTGTCGTGGACGGGCTCTTGACTCGATCATGGAGTGTCATGAGCCTGGCATCTGTTCGCCGCCGTGGCGGACCACGCTAGGGGGGTTCATGAGACGCAGAGCGAGATCGATCCTCGCCGTCGGCACGCTCCTGATCGGCGGAGCGAGCTTCGCACCCGTCGCCCAGGCCCAGTCCGGGGCCGCCGCGTCCCAGGACGCGGACGAGGTGAAGGTCTTCCGCGCCGACGTCACCCAGCGGCAGGTACCCCTGCTGCTGGCCGCCGGCCAGGACGGGCATGAACTCGGCGAGCAGGTGCCCGCCGAGGGCACCGCCACCGTCGAGGTGTACCTCACCGACCAGCAGGCCGAGGACCTGGAGAAACAGGGCGTCGACCTCACCGAACACACCCTGTCCGCCCGCGCCGAACAGCGAGTCGAGGCCGCCGCCGACGGCGTCTTCCGGCCGTACAGCGGCAGCGGCGGGCTGAAGGAGGAACTCCTCCGGACCGCCCAGGAGAACCCCGGCCTCACCAAGGTCGTCTCCATCGGCAAGACCGTCAACGGACAGGACATCCTCGCGCTGAAGCTCACCAAGGGCGCGAAGTACACCAAGGACGGCTCCAAGCCGTCCGTGCTGTACGCGTCCAACCAGCACGCGCGTGAGTGGATCACCCCGGAGATGACCCGGCGGCTGATGCACCACTACCTGGACAACTACCGGACCGACCGGCGCATCAAGAAGATCGTCGACAGCACCGAACTGTGGTTCCTGCTCTCGGCCAACCCCGACGGCTACGACTACACCTTCCAGGACACCGACAACCGCCTGTGGCGCAAGAACCTGCGGGACGTCAACGGCGACGGCGCCATCAGCACCGGCGACGGCGTCGACCTCAACCGCAACTTCGCCTACAAGTGGGGCTACGACGACGAGGGCTCGTCCCCCAACCCCACCAGCCAGACCTACCGCGGCCCCGGCCCGAACTCCGAGCCCGAGACCAAGGCCCTGGACGCCTTCGAGAAGCGGATCGGCTTCACGTACGGCATCAACTACCACTCCGCCGCCGAACTGCTGCTCTACGGCGTCGGCTGGCAGGTGGCCACCGACACCCCGGACGACGTCCTGTACCGGGCGCTGGCCGGCACCCCCGGCAACTCGGCGATCCCCGGCTACCGCCCGCAGGTCTCCTCGGAGCTGTACACCACCAACGGCGAGGCGGACGGCCACGCCGCCAACGTCAACGGCATGGCGATGTTCACCCCCGAGATGTCGACCTGCCAGACCGCCTCGGACCTCGACCCGGACGACGAGTGGAACGCGGGCGACTGCCAGTCCGGTTTCAACTTCCCGGACGACGAGAAGCTGATCCAGCAGGAGTTCGAGAAGAACGTCCCGTTCGCGCTCTCCGTCGCCGAGACCGCGCAGCACCCGGACCGGCCGTCCTCCGCGGTCGGCCTGGACGCCCCCGACTTCACCCCGAAGACCTTCAGCACCTCCTACGCACGCGGCGCCGGCCAGGAGGTCGCCGTCGTCGCCCGCAAGGCGGTGCGCCACAAGGAGCTGAAGTACCGCGTCAACGGCGGACGGACGCACGACACGTCGCTGCGCCCCTGGAAGGGCGGCGAGACCTACGGCGGCGAGGACAACCTCTACTTCGACGAGTACCGGGCCGAGGTGCGGTACGCGGACCCGGGCGACAAGGTCGAGGTCTGGTTCACCGGCGAGGACCGGCGGGGCAGGCGCGTCTCCAGCGAGCGCTTCACCTACACCGTGGCCGCCCGGCCGCGCGCCGACGTCCTGGTGGTCGCCGAGGAAGGCGCCAAGGCCACCCGGGCGCAGACGTACGTGGACGCCCTGAGGGCGGCGGGCCACCGGGCCGTCGTGTGGGACGTCGCCACCCAGGGCGCGCCCGACGCGCTCGGCGTCCTCGCCCACTTCGGCACCGTCGTGCACTACACCGGCGCGGCCGCCCCCGGCAACGCCACCCAGCTCCAGTTGCGCGCCTACCTCAACGAGGGCGGCAAGCTGGTCGAGGCGGGCGAGCAGGCCGGCGGCACCGTCGACCTCGGCGAAGGCAACCTGTCGGACGACTTCAGCCAGTACTACCTGGGCGCCTACACCCGCACCTCGACCCCCGGGGCCACCGCGTTCACCGGCTCCGGACGGCTGGCGGGCGTCGGCGGCACGCTCGGCGCCGCCCCCGGCAACCCGCTGGACCAGGCCGGCACCTACAGCGTCACCTCCGACGAACTGCCGGTCGAGGAGTACCCGCAGTTCGCCAGCGAGGGCGCCGGGCAGTTCGCCGGGACGGTCAACCCGTACGGGCCCTACGCGGGCTCCTACATGGCCGCCGCCGTGCACACCGACGACGCCTACAAGCGGCTGAGTCGGACCGTCGACCTGACCGGCGTCACCGCGGCCCAGCGGCCGGCGTTCACCACGCGTCTGCTGTGGAACACCGAGCGCGGCTACGACCACGTCCTGGTGGAGGCGCGCACCGCGGGCGGCGACGACTGGACGACCCTGCCCGAGGCGGGCGGCGCCACCAGCAGCGCCGTCCCCGCCGAGTGCTCGGCCGGCTACTACCTCGACGAGCACCCCTGGCTGGAGCACTACCTGACCCTCGGTGACGACGGCTGCGCCGCCACCGGCACCACCGGGTCCTGGAACAGCCTCACCGGGGCCTCCGACGGCTGGCAGCAGGTCTCGTTCGACCTGAGCGCGTACGCCGGGAAGAACGTGGAGATCTCGCTCAGTTACGTCACCGACCCCGGCACCGGCGGACGCGGCGTCCTCGCCGACCAGGCGTCCCTGGTCGTCGGCGGCACCGCGACCGAGACCGAGGGCTTCGAGACCTCCCTCGGCGCCTGGCACGTCGCCGGACCGCCCGCGGGCAGCCCGGCCGTCCTGCGGGACTGGACGCGCACCGGAACGCTGTTCCAGACGTACGGAGCGGTCACCACCGACGACACCGTGCTGCTGGGCTTCGGCCTGGAGCACCTCACCTCCGCCGCCGACCGGACGGCATTGATCCGCAAGGCACTGGGAACCCTGGACGAGTGACATCGCCGGTCAACAGGGAGTGAGACCCCGTAGCCAAAACGGGTGATCTTTCCCTGGCAACTCCGGGCGGTCCGTACCCCTACCGGTGGGTACGGGCCGCCGTGCCGTGTACGGCCCTCTCGATGTCACCCCCGGGCCTTTGGGGAGGTAGGGTCGTATGCGGTCGGGGACATCCCATACAGCTCGCCGGCATTCGAGCCGGCGTACCAACGAGGAGATCGGTTCGTGACGATCCGCGTAGGCATCAACGGCTTTGGCCGCATCGGTCGTAACTACTTCCGCGCGCTGCTGGAGCAGGGTGCAGACATCGAGATCGTGGCTGTCAACGACCTGGGTGACACCGCGACCACCGCTCACCTGCTGAAGTACGACACGATCCTCGGGCGCCTCAAGCAGGAGGTCACCCACACCGAGGACACCATCACCGTCGGCGGCAAGACCATCAAGGTCCTCGCCGAGCGCAACCCCGCCGACATCCCCTGGGGCGAGCTGGGCGTCGACATCGTCATCGAGTCGACCGGCATCTTCACCAAGAAGGCCGACGCCGAGAAGCACATCGCCGGCGGCGCCAAGAAGGTCCTCATCTCGGCTCCGGCCAAGGACGAGGACGTCACCATCGTGATGGGCGTCAACCAGGACACGTACGACCCGGCGAACCACCACGTCATCTCCAACGCCTCCTGCACCACCAACTGTGTGGCGCCGATGGCCAAGGTCCTCGACGAGAACTTCGGCATCGTCAAGGGCCTGATGACGACGGTGCACGCGTACACCAACGACCAGCGCATCCTGGACTTCCCGCACAAGGACCTGCGCCGCGCCCGCGCCGCCGCCGAGAACATCATCCCGACCACCACCGGCGCCGCCAAGGCGACCGCCCTGGTGCTCCCGCAGCTCAAGGGCAAGCTGGACGGCATGGCCATGCGCGTCCCGGTCCCGACCGGTTCGGTCACCGACCTGGTCATCGAACTGTCCCGCGAGGTCACCAAGGAAGAGGTCAACGCCGCCTTCCAGAAGGCCGCCGAGGGCGAGCTGAAGGGCATCCTGGAGTACACCGAGGACCCGATCGTCTCCTCGGACATCGTCAACGCCCCGGCGTCCTGCACCTTCGACTCCTCCCTGACCATGGTCCAGGAGGGCAAGAGCGTGAAGGTCATCGGCTGGTACGACAACGAGTGGGGTTACTCCAACCGCCTCGTCGACCTCACGGTCTTCGTCGGCAACCAGCTCTGACCGACGGTCGCGGCAGCAGGGCTCGGACAGCACCACGCGTGTGCCGTCCGAGCCCTGACTCGCGTCCGGCACGACCAGCCCTCGTAGGATCACGAGCGTTCCAGAGTCCCAGGAGTTGCTGCATGAAGACGATCGACGAACTGCTCTCCGAAGGCGTCGCGGGCAAGCGCGTCTTCGTCCGCGCCGACCTCAACGTCCCGCTGGACGGCACCACCATCACCGACGACGGCCGCATCCGCGCCGTGCTGCCCACCGTCAAGGCCCTGGCCGACGCGGGCGCGCGGGTGATCGTCGCCTCGCACCTGGGCCGCCCCAAGGGCGCCCCGGACCCCGCCTTCTCCCTCGCGCCCGCCGCCGCCCGCCTCGGTGAGCTGCTCGGCGCCGACGTCGCCTTCGCCGAGGACACCGTCGGCCCCTCCGCCGAGGCGGCCGTCGGCGGCCTCGCCGACGGCCGGGTCGCGGTCGTCGAGAACCTGCGCTTCAACGCCGGGGAGACGTCCAAGGACGACGCCGAGCGCGCCGCCTTCGCCGACAAGCTGGCCGGCCTCGCCGACGTCTACGTCGGCGACGGCTTCGGCGCCGTGCACCGCAAGCACGCCTCGGTCTTCGACCTGCCGAAGAAGCTCCCGCACTACGCCGGCTACCTCATCGCCACCGAGGTCGGCGTCCTGAAGAAGCTCACCGACGACGTCCAGCGCCCCTACGTGGTCGCGCTCGGCGGCGCCAAGGTCTCCGACAAGCTCGCCGTCATCGACCAGTTGCTCGGCAAGGCCGACAAGCTGCTCATCGGCGGCGGCATGGCCTACACCTTCCTCAAGGCCAAGGGCTACGAGGTCGGCATCTCCCTGCTCCAGGAGGACCAGGTCCCGGCCGTCAAGGAGTACATCGAGCGCGCGGAGAAGAACGGCGTGGAGCTGGTGCTCCCCGTCGACGTGCTGGTGTCCACCGAGTTCCCGGACCTGAAGGCCAAGGCCCCGACCCACCCCGCCACCGTCGCCGCGGACGCCATCCCCGCCGACCAGGAGGGCCTGGACATCGGCCCGGAGACCCGCAAGCTGTACGCCTCGAAGCTCGCCGACGCGGCCACCGTCTTCTGGAACGGCCCCATGGGCGTCTTCGAACACCCCGACTACGCCGAGGGCACCAAAGCGGTCGCCCAGGCCCTCATCGACGCCCCGGGCTTCACCGTGGTCGGCGGCGGCGACTCCGCCGCCGCCGTCCGCACCCTGGGCTTCGACGAGAACGCATTCGGCCACATCTCGACCGGCGGCGGCGCCTCCCTCGAATACCTCGAGGGCAAGACGCTCCCCGGTCTCGCCGCACTGGAGGACTGAACCTCGATGACCACCCGTACGCCGCTGATGGCGGGCAACTGGAAGATGAACCTCAACCACCTGGAGGCCATCGCCCACGTCCAGAAGCTCGCCTTCGCCCTGGCCGACAAGGACTACGAGGCCGTCGAGGTCGCCGTACTGCCGCCCTTCACCGACCTGCGCTCGGTGCAGACCCTGGTCGACGGGGACAAGCTGCGGATCAAGTACGGCGCCCAGGACATCTCGGCCCACGACGGCGGTGCCTACACCGGCGAGATCTCCGGCCCGATGCTGGCCAAGCTGAAGTGCACCTACGTCGCGGTCGGCCACTCCGAGCGCCGGCAGTACCACGCCGAGACCGACGAACTGATCAACGCCAAGGTCAAGGCCGCCTACAAGCACGGCCTGACCCCGATCCTGTGCGTCGGCGAGGAACTGGACGTCCGCGAGGCGGGCAACCACGTCACCCACACCCTCGCCCAGGTCGAGGGCGGTCTGCGGGACCTCCCGGCCGAGCAGGCCCGTACCGTCGTCATCGCCTACGAGCCGGTGTGGGCCATCGGCACCGGCAAGGTCTGCGGCGCCGAGGACGCGCAGGAGGTCTGCGCGGCGATCCGCGGCAAGCTCGCCGAGCTGTACTCGCAGGAAGTGGCCGACGAGGTCCGCATCCAGTACGGCGGCTCGGTCAAGTCGGGCAACGTCGCCGAGATCATGGGGCAGGCCGACATCGACGGCGCCCTGGTCGGCGGCGCCTCGCTGGACGCCGACGAGTTCGTCAAGATCGTCCGCTTCCGGGACCAGTAGTCCCAGCAGTGAGTATGCGGTGACGGCGATACGTCGTACCCTGGCGGGGTCCAGCAGTTCGTGCTGGACCCCGTCGTCCGTCAGAATCCGAGGAAGTTGGTCCAGCCGTGGTTATGGGGTTCTCGATCGCCCTGATCGTCTTCAGCCTGCTGCTGATGCTGCTGGTGCTGATGCACAAGGGAAAGGGCGGCGGCCTCTCCGACATGTTCGGTGGCGGTATGCAGTCGTCCGTCGGCGGCTCCTCGGTCGCCGAGCGCAACCTCGACCGGATCACCGTCGTGGTCGGTCTGCTCTGGTTCGTGTGCATCATCGTGCTCGGCCTGCTGATGAAGGCCAACAACTAGGGCCTGGTCGATCCGCACTTCCGCACGTAAGGCCCCATGTTCGGGTACGCGCCCCCCGGCGCGGCCTATCATGGGGCTTGCGTCTGGACGGGGGGCGGGTAACTCCCATCACTGGACGCGCGTTGGGCCTTACGTAGACTGAGGCGCTCGCAGCGAAGCGAAACGTCGACTCGCTTCGCGGCACCATCACGCAGGGAGTTACGACCGTGGCAAGTGGCAACGCGATCCGAGGTAGCCGGGTCGGGGCGGGGCCGATGGGCGAGGCCGAGCGCGGCGAGTCCGCCCCGCGCCTGCGCGTCTCCTTCTGGTGTTCCAACGGGCATGAGACGCAGCCGAGCTTCGCCAGCGACGCGCAGGTGCCCGACACGTGGGACTGTCCGCGCTGCGGCTTCCCGGCCGGGCAGGACCGGGACAACCCGCCGGACCCACCGCGCACCGAGCCCTACAAGACCCACCTGGCGTATGTGCGTGAGCGCCGCAGCGACGCGGACGGCGAGGCGATCCTCGCCGAGGCGCTCGCCAAACTGCGGGGCGAGATCTAGGAGTTGAGACCGGCCGGGCACTCACGAGGTGCCCGGCCGGACCCGTCTTCACCCTGCCCGGCGCCGCGCCGGTACCGGGGAGCACGCCGGACGTACCCGTTGTTGGTCCGGATGCCGGGCCGACGACAGGCCGCGCCGTGCCCTGATCAATTAGGTTGGGACCGGCAGCGGGGACCGGCAGGAAAGAAGGCGGAAGTCAGAAATGAACGCAGACGGCCGTACCAGGCTCAACCGGACGCCCGAATGGACCGCACTCGCCGAGCACCGCGAGGAACTGGGCGAGGTGCGCCTGCGCGAGCTGTTCGGGACCGACCCCGGACGCGGCACCGGATACACCCTCCGGGTGGGCGATCTGTACGTCGACTACTCCAAGCACCTCGTCACCGACGAGACCCTGCGGCTGCTGCGCGAGCTGGCCGCCGCCACCGATGTGTTCGGCCTCAGGGACGCCATGTTCCGCGGTGAGCGGATCAATGTCACCGAGGACCGGGCGGTGCTGCACACCGCGCTGCGCGCCCCGGCCGACGCGGTGGTCGAGGTCGACGGCGAGAACGTGGTGCCGAAGGTGCACGCCGTGCTCGGCAAGATGGCCGGGTTCGCCGACCGGGTCCGCTCGGGCGAGTGGAAGGGCCACACCGGCAAGCGCATCCGCACCGTCGTCAACATCGGCATCGGCGGCTCCGACCTCGGCCCCGCGATGGCCTACGAGGCGCTGCGCGCCTTCACCGACCGGGACCTCACCGTCCGCTTCGTCTCCAACGTGGACGGCGCCGACCTGCACGAGGCGGTCCGCGACCTGGACCCGGCCGAGACACTGTTCGTCATCGCGTCGAAGACGTTCACCACCATCGAGACCATCACCAACGCGACCTCGGCCCGGTCCTGGCTGCTGGCCGGCCTCGACGGGGACGAGAAGGCGGTCGCCGAGCACTTCGTCGCCCTGTCGACCAACGCGGAGAAGGTCGCCGCGTTCGGCATCGACGTCGAGAACATGTTCGAGTTCTGGGACTGGGTCGGCGGCCGGTACTCCTACGACTCGGCGATCGGCCTCTCCCTGATGATCGCCATCGGCCCGGACCGGTTCCGGGAGATGCTCGACGGCTTCCGCCTCGTCGACGAGCACTTCCGCACCGCGCCCGCCGAGTCCAACGCCCCGCTGCTGCTCGGCCTGCTCGGCGTCTGGTACGGCAACTTCCTGGGCGCCCAGTCGCACGCGGTACTGCCGTACTCGCACTACCTGTCGAAGTTCACCGCCTACCTCCAGCAGCTCGACATGGAGTCCAACGGCAAGTACGTCGCGCGGGACGGGCGCGAGGTCGAGTGGGAGACCGGGCCGGTGGTGTGGGGCACGCCGGGCACCAACGGGCAGCACGCCTACTACCAGTTGATCCACCAGGGCACCAAGCTGATCCCGGCGGACTTCATCGGCTTCGCCCGGCCCGTCGCCGAGCTGAGCGGGGAGCTGAAGGCCCAGCACGACCTGCTGATGGCCAACTTCTTCGCCCAGACCCAGGCCCTGGCCTTCGGCAAGACCCCCGACGAGGTCCGCGCCGAGGGCGTGCCCGAGGAACTGGTGCCGCACAAGACGTTCAAGGGCGGCCACCCCACCACCACGATCCTGGCCACCGAGCTGACCCCGTCGGTCCTCGGCCAGTTGATCGCGCTCTACGAGCACAAGGTGTTCGTGCAGGGCGCGATCTGGAACATCGACTCCTTCGACCAGTGGGGCGTCGAACTCGGCAAGGTCCTCGCCAAGCGCGTCGAACCCGCCCTCACCGAGGGCGCCGAGGTACCCGGCCTGGACGCCTCCACCGAGGCCCTGGTCGGCGCCTACCGGGAGCTGCGCGGCCGGCGGTGAGAAGGCCGGCCGGCGACGGCGGACCCCCGCACGCCCGTCGAGGCGGCGGGGGTCCGTGGCCGGGCCGTCCGGCCCGTGTTCACGCCGAGGCCGGCGGGTACAGCGAGCGCGGCAACCGGGAGGCCGCCGCCGAGTCCAGCAGCCACAGCGTGCGGGCACGGCCCACCGCGCCCGCCGCCGGAGCCTGGATCTCGCCCGCCCCGGACAGGGCGATCGCCGCGGCCTGCGCCTTGTCCTCACCGGCCGCGAGCAGCCACACCTCGCGGGCGGCCCGGATCGCCGGAAGGGTGAGCGTCACCCGGGTCGGCGGCGGCTTGGGCGAGCCGTGCACGCCGACCACCGTGCGCTCGGTCTCCCGGACCGCGGGCAGCTCCGGGAAGAGCGAGGCGACATGCGTGTCCGGGCCGACGCCGAGCAGCAGGACGTCGAAGGAGGGCACGGCGGCGTGGTTCTCCGGCCCGGCGGACCGCGCCAGCTCCTCCGCGTACGCCGCGGCGGCGGCGTCGGCGTCGGAGCCGTACGGGCCGTCGGAGGCCGGCATCGCGTGCACCCGCTCCGGGTCCAGCGGCACCGAGTCCAGCAGGGCCTCGCGGGCCTGCGTGACATTGCGGTCCGGGTCGCCCTCGGGCAGGAACCGCTCGTCGCCCCACCACAGGTCGAGGCGGCCCCAGTCGACGGCGTCCCGGGCGGGCGAGGAGGCCAGCGCGGCCAGCAGCCCGTTGCCGTTGCGGCCGCCGGTCAGCACCACGGACGCGTAGCCCCGGGAGGTCTGCGCGTCCACGACCTTGGTGATGAGCCGGGCCGCGGCGGCCTCGGCCATCAGTTCCTTGTCGCGGTGCACGACCAACTGCGGGGTGTGCGCGCTCACTTCGACGCCGCCTTCTTCGCCGGTGCCTTCTTCTGCGCCGCCCGCTTCGCGGGTGCCTTCGCGGCCTTCTCGACCGGAGCGGGCTCGGCGACGGGCCGGTCCCCGGCCGGGTCGCCCCCGGCCGGCGAGGCCAGCCGCTCCACCCCGTACCGCAGTGCGGCGGCGTAGGTGTCGTCCGGGTCGAGGCGGCGCAGCTCCTCGGCGATCAGCTCGGCCGTGTCCCGGCGCTTGAGCGCCACCGCACGGTCGGGCTGGCCCTCGATGCTCAGCGTGGCCAGCGTGCCGTCCGCCCGGTCCAGGACGATCGGCCCGCAGTCCGTCTCCATCCGGACCGCGGTCAGTCCCGGCCCGGCGGAGTGCGCGCGCTCGACCGGCACGCCGAGCTTGTCCGCCAGCCACATGGCCAGCAGCTCGCAGCTCGGGTTGAACTCCTCGCCCTCCACCTCCACCGACCGCACCTCGCAGTCGACCTGGTCCAGGGCGGCCGCGAGCATCGAACGCCACGGCGTGATCCGGGTCCAGGACAGGTCGGTGTCGCCGGGGGTGTAGGCCGCGGCGCGGGCGGTCAGGGCCCGTACCGGCTCCTCCGAGGCGTAGGTGTCGGTGACCCGGCGCTGGGCGAGGGCGCCCAGGGGGTCGTTGGCCGGGTCCAGCGGGGCGTCCACCGGCCACCACACGACGACCGGGGCGTCGGGCAGCAGCAGCGGCAGGACCACCGACTGGGCGTGCTCGGACACCTCGCCGTGCAGCCGCAGGATGACGGTCTCGCCGGTGCCGGCCTCCGCGCCGAGGCGGACCTCGGCGTCCAGCCGGGACTTGGTGCGGTCCCGGGGGGATCGGGAGACCCGCTTGATGACCACGAGGGTGCGCGAGGGGTGCTCGTGCGAGGCGTCGTTCGCGGCCTTCAGCGCGTCGTAGGCGTTCTCCTCGTCGGTGACGACGACCAGCGTGAGCACCATGCCGACGGCCGGGGTGCCGATGGCCCGGCGGCCCTGCACCAGCGCCTTGTTGATCTTGCTGGCCGTGGTGTCGGTCAGGTCCGTCTTCATGGCCGGCGCCAGCTCCGTCCGTCTCGCTGCAGCATCTGGTCCGCCTCGACGGGTCCCCAGGTTCCGGCCGGGTACTGGGCCGGGGTGCCGTGGGTGTCCCAGTACTCCTCGATCGGGTCGAGGATCTTCCAGGACAGCTCCACCTCCTCCGTGCGCGGGAAGAGGTTGGCGTCGCCCAGCAGGACGTCGAGGATGAGGCGCTCGTACGCCTCCGGGCTGGACTCGGTGAAGGACTCCCCGTACGCGAAGTCCATCGACACGTCCCGGATCTCCATGGAGGTGCCGGGCACCTTGGAACCGAAGCGGACGGTGACCCCCTCGTCGGGCTGGACGCGGATCACGATCGCGTTCGACCCGAGTTCCTCGGTCGCCGTCTGGTCGAAGGGGGAGTGCGGGGCGCGCTGGAAGACCACCGCGATCTCGGTGACCCGGCGGCCCAGCCGCTTGCCGGTGCGCAGGTAGAACGGGACCCCGGCCCAGCGGCGGTTGTCGATGCCGACCTTGATCGCCGCGTAGGTGTCGGTCTTCGACTTGCCGTCGATGCCGTCCTCTTCGAGGTAGCCGATGACCTTCTCGCCGCCCTGCCAGCCCGCCGCGTACTGGGCGCGCACGGTGTCGCGGCCCAGGTCGCCGGGCAGCTTGACCGCGCCGAGCACCTTGGTCTTCTCCGCGGCCAGCGCGTCGGCGTCGAAGGAGGCGGGCTCCTCCATCGCGGTCAGCGCCAGCAGTTGGAGCAGGTGGTTCTGGATGACGTCGCGGGCGGCGCCGATGCCGTCGTAGTAGCCGGCCCGGCCGCCGATGCCGATGTCCTCGGCCATGGTGATCTGCACGTGGTCGACGTAGGACCGGTTCCAGACCGGCTCGAACATCGTGTTGGCGAAGCGCAGCGCCAGGATGTTCTGGACGGTCTCCTTGCCCAGGTAGTGGTCGATGCGGAAGACCTGGTCGGGGGCGAAGACCTCGTGGACGATGGAGTTGAGTTCCTCGGCCGACCTCAGGTCGTGGCCGAAGGGCTTCTCGATGACCGCGCGGCGCCAGGAGCCGCCCTTCTGGTCGGCCAGCCCGTGCTTCTTGAGCTGCTGGATGACCACGGGGAAGGACTTGGGCGGCACCGACAGGTAGAAGGCGAAGTTGCCGCCCGTGCCCTGGGCCTTGTCCAGTTCCCCGATGGTGGCGCGCAGCCGCTCGAACGCCTCGTCGTCGTCGAAGGTGCCCTGGACGAAGCGCATCCCCTGGATGAGCTGCTGCCAGACCTCCTCGCGGAAGGGCGTACGGGAGTGTTCCTTGACGGCGTCGTGCACGACCTGGGCGAAGTCCTCGTGCTCCCAGTCGCGGCGGGCGAAGCCGACGAGCGAGAAGCCCGGCGGCAGCAGACCCCGGTTGGCGAGGTCGTACACGGCGGGCATGAGCTTCTTGCGTGAGAGGTCGCCGGTGACGCCGAAAATGACCAGGCCCGACGGCCCCGCGATACGCGGGAGCCGCCGGTCTGCGGGGTCACGCAGCGGATTGCCGCTTGACAAGGTGGTCAGCCCTCCGAGGGGGCGAGGCGCTGGAGCTCCGCCTCGGTCGACTTCAGCAGGTCGGTCCAGGCCGACTCGAACTTCTCGACGCCCTCGTCCTCCAGCAACTGGACGACCTCGTCGTACGAGATGCCGAGCGCCTCGACCGCGTCGAGGTCGGCACGGGCCTGCTCGTAGGTGCCGGACACGGTGTCGCCCTTGATCTCGCCGTGGTCCTCGGTGGCCACCAGGGTGGCCTCCGGCATGGTGTTCACGGTGTTCGGGGCGACCAGCTCGGTGACGTACATGGTGTCGCTGTACGCCTTGTCCTTCACGCCGGTCGACGCCCACAGCGGACGCTGCTTGACGGCGCCGGCCTTCTCCAGGGCCGCCCAGCGGTCGGAGGAGAAGATCTCCTCGTACGCCTGGTAGGCGAGGCGGGCGTTGGCGATGGCGGCCTTGCCGCGCAGCGCCTTGGCCTCGTCGGTGCCGAGCGCGTCGATCCGCTTGTCGATCTCGGTGTCCACGCGGGACACGAAGAAGGACGCCACCGAGTGGATCTGCGACAGGTCCAGGCCGCGCTCCTTGGCCTTCTCCAGGCCGGTCAGGAACGCGTCCATGACCTTGCGGTAGCGCTCCAGGGAGAAGATCAGCGTGACGTTGACGCTGATGCCCAGGCCGATGGTCTCGGCGATCGCCGGGATGCCCGCCTCGGTGGCCGGGATCTTGATCAGGGCGTTGGGGCGGTCCACCAGCCAGGCGAGCTGCTTGGCCTCGGCGACGGTCGCCTTGGTGTTGTGCGCCAGGCGCGGGTCGACCTCGATGGAGACCCGGCCGTCCTGGCCGCCGGTGGCGTCGAAGACGGGGCGCAGGATGTCGGCGGCGTCGCGGACGTCCGCCGTGGTGATCATGCGGATGGCCTCTTCGACGGTCACCCGGCGGGCGGCGAGGTCGGAGAGCTGCAGGTCGTAGCCGTCGCCCTCCGAGATCGCCTTCTGGAAGATCGACGGGTTGGTGGTGACGCCCACGACGTGCTGCTGGTCGATCAGCTCGGCGAGGTTGCCGGACGTGATCCGCTTGCGCGACAGGTCGTCCAGCCAGATCGCCACGCCTTCATCGGAGAGGCGCTTGAGTGCGTCTGTCATGGAAATTGCATCTCCTACGTGTCGTATATGAGCGTCAGCGCTGAGCGGCGGCGATCGATTCCCGCGCCTTGTCGGCCACGTTCTCGGCAGTGAAACCGAACTCCTGGAAGAGCAGCTTGCCGTCCGCGGAAGCGCCGAAGTGCTCCAGGGAAACGATGCGGCCGGCATCCCCGACGTAGCGGTGCCAGGTCAGTCCGATCCCGGCCTCGACCGCGACGCGGGCCCTGACGTCCGCGGGCAGGACGCTGTCCCGGTACCCCTGGTCCTGCTGCTCGAACCACTCGACGCACGGCATGGAGACCACGCGGGTCGGCACCCCGTCGGCCTGGAGCCGCTCGCGCGCCTCGACGGCGACGTGCACCTCGGAGCCGGTGGCGATCAGGATGACCTCGGGCGCGCCGCCCTCGGCCTCGAACAGGACGTAGCCGCCCTTGGCCGCGTCCTCGTTGGGCTCGTACGTCGGCACGCCCTGCCGGGTGAGGGCGAGGCCGTGCGGCTGGCCCTTGCCGAACTCCTTGGTCCAGCGGCCGAGGATCTCGCGCCAGGCGATCGCGGTCTCGTTGGCGTCGGCCGGGCGCACCACGTTCAGGCCCGGGATGGCGCGCAGCGACGCGAGGTGTTCGACCGGCTGGTGGGTCGGGCCGTCCTCGCCCAGGCCGATGGAGTCGTGCGTCCACACGTACGTCACCGGCAGGTGCATCAGCGCCGACAGCCGGACGGCGTTGCGCATGTAGTCGGAGAACACCAGGAAGGTGCCGCCGTAGATGCGGGTGTTGCCGTGCAGCGCGATGCCGTTCATCTCCGCGGCCATGGAGTGCTCGCGGATGCCGAAGTGGATCGTGCGGCCGTACGGGTCGGCCTCGGGCAGCGGGTTGCCCGCGGGCAGGAACGACGAGGTCTTGTCGATCGTCGTGTTGTTCGAGCCGGCCAGGTCGGCGGAGCCGCCCCACAGCTCCGGAACGACCGCGCCGAGCGCCTGGAGCACCTTGCCGGAGGCGGCACGGGTGGCGACGCCCTTGCCGGTCTCGAAGACCGGGATCTTCTCCGCCCAGTTGGTGGGCAGCTCGCCCTTGGCGATCCGCTCGTACTCGGCGGCGCGCTCGGGGTTGTTGTCCCGCCACTGCTGGAAGGACTTGTCCCACACCGCGCGGGCCGCCTGGCCCCGCTCCAGCGCCTTGCGGGTGTGCGCGAGGACCTCGTCGGCGACCTCGAAGGACTTCTCCGGGTCGAAGCCGAGGACCCGCTTGGTGGCGGCCACCTCGTCGTCGCCGAGCGCCGAGCCGTGCGCGGCCTCGGTGTTCTGCGCGTTCGGGGCGGGCCAGGCGATGATCGAGCGCATCGCGATGAAGGACGGGCGGTCGGTGACCTGCTTCGCCGCCTCGATCGCGTCGTAGATCGCGTTCGGGTCCAGGTCGCCGTCCGGCTTCGGCGCGACCCGCTGGACGTGCCAGCCGTACGCCTCGTAGCGCTTGACGGTGTCCTCGGAGACGGCCGTCTCCGTGTCGCCCTCGATCGAGATGTGGTTGTCGTCCCACAGCAGGATCAGGTTGCCGAGCCTCTGGTGGCCCGCGAGGGAGGACGCCTCGGCGGAGATGCCCTCCTGGAGGCAGCCGTCACCGGCGATGCAGTAGATGTAGTGGTCGAACGGCGACTCGCCCTGGGGAGCCTCCGGGTCGAACAGACCGCGCTCGTAGCGGGCGGCCATCGCCATGCCCACCGCGTTGGCCACGCCCTGGCCCAGCGGGCCGGTGGTGGTCTCCACGCCGGTGGTGTGGCCGTACTCCGGGTGGCCCGGGGTCTTCGAACCCCAGGTCCTGAAGGACTTCAGGTCGTCCAGCTCCAGGCCGAAACCGGCCAGGTAGAGCTGGGTGTAGAGGGTCAGGGACGAGTGGCCGGCGGACAGCACGAAGCGGTCGCGTCCGACCCAGTTCGGGTCGGCCGGGTCGTGCCGCATCACCTTCTGGAAGAGGGTGTAGGCGGCGGGGGCCAGGCTCATCGCCGTACCGGGATGGCCGTTGCCGACCTTCTGTACGGCGTCGGCGGCCAGGACGCGTGCGGTGTCTACGGCCCGCTGGTCCAGCTCGGTCCACTCGAGGTCTGTGGTGGTCGGCTTGGTGCTCACCCTGAGTCAGGGCTCCTCTCCACATGTCGGATGCCGGTGCACGTGAGCGCCCACCGGCTGCCGGCGTTCGGCATCGGCCGGCCGCTGACGAGCCTACCCCCGTAAGTACGTGCGTTTTTTCCTTCGGAAACCAGACTGCCGGGACCATCGGGTATCCGCCTCCCGGCCGGGCGGAACGGCATTCGGCAAGTGAATACGCGGGCGCTCATCTGACCGCTCGAACGACTTCCCGTACGCACGTCCGAGCGCGCCCGCCAACACGACCCCACCCCCGCGAAGGCCGGGGTATGGGCAACGTCTAAAGTGGCGTGGTACGCGCGAGCCCTTTACCCGCACTTCACGCGGGGGGCTTGCTGGGATGTCTCTGTCAGGGGTGTGCGTGACGGCCGTTGAATCCCGTCCTGCGGGGGTTATCGGGACGAGCCAGGGCCCGAGTCACCGGCCGTTCGGGGCCCGTGTCAAGGCGTTCGTGGCGCTGACCAAGCCGCGGATCATCGAGCTGCTGCTGATCACCACCGTTCCGGTGATGTTCCTCGCCGAGCAGGGCGTGCCGGACCTGCGCCTGGTGCTGCTCACCTGCGTCGGCGGTTACCTCTCCGCGGGCGGCGCCAACGCGCTCAACATGTACATCGACCGCGACATCGACGCGCTGATGGACCGCACCTCGCAGCGTCCGCTGGTCACCGGGATGGTCAGCCCGCGCGAGTGCCTGGTCTTCGGCATCACCCTCGCGGTGGTCTCCACGCTGCTGTTCGGCCTCGCCGTCAACTGGCTCTCGGCCTGGCTCTCGCTCGGCGCGCTCCTCTTCTACGTGGTCGTCTACACGATGATCCTCAAGCGCCGCACCTCGCAGAACATCGTCTGGGGCGGTATCGCGGGCTGCCTGCCGGTGCTGATCGGCTGGTCCTCGGTGACCGACTCGATGTCCTGGGCGCCGGTCATCCTCTTCCTGGTGATGTTCTTCTGGACGCCGCCGCACTACTGGCCGCTGTCCATGAAGGTGAAGGACGACTACGCACGCGTGGGCGTGCCGATGCTGCCCGTCATCGCCTCCAACAAGGTCGTCGCCCGGCAGATCGTCATCTATAGCTGGGTGATGGTCGTCGTCTCGCTGCTGCTCACTCCGCTGGGCTACACCGGGTGGTTCTACCTGGTCGTCGCCGCGGTGGCCGGCGGGATGTGGCTGTGGGAGGCGCACGGGCTGCAGAACCGGGCGAAGGCCGAGGTGACCGGGGTGAAGCTCAAGGAGATGCGGCTGTTCCACTGGTCGATCACCTATGTGTCGGTGCTGTTCCTCGCGGTGGCGGTGGACCCGTTCCTGCGGTGAGCCGTTCGCCGCGGATGCGCCGTGGTCGACCGCGCCCGCGCGGCGGAGCCGCACATGGACAGCGCCCCGCGCCCCGGAGGGGGCTCTTGTGGGCGTTCTTTACTCGTCGGTAGCATCGTCTTATGGCAGAGACTCAGCAGGGTGACGAGCGGGCCGTCGGCCGGGTGGTGCGGCGGATCGGGGCCTTCTCCAAGGCGCACGGCGGGGCCGAGGGGCAGGTGGCCTACCTCGGGCAGCGCGGGGCGCGGATCGTGCTCGTCGGCGGGGACGGCGACTGGGGGGACGTGGTCGCCCCCTCGTACGAGATCGCCGAGCAGGCCGTGGCGAAGGCCGGGATCACGGTCCACGAGTCCTTCGACGGCGAGTTCGCCGGCAAGGTGCGCACGGGGCCGTACGAGTGGTCGCGCATGGCCGGCATCCAGGTGGGCGGCCCGCGCCGCAAGGACTGAGACGCGCACGGGGTGCGGGTGAGCAACACCTGACGCCCGGTTCACCCGTTAGGACCTGTGAGCAGCACGGCGTCTACGCGGGGAGCCCGGATGATCGACACGCCGTCCCTGGTGGACCAGTACTGCCACGGCGTCCTCAGGACCGAGCTGGGCCTCGGCACCTTCGAGGCCCAGTTGGCCCGGACGGAGGGGCCGCCCGCGCCGGGCACCACCCTGTTCGACACGCAGACCGGGTTCGCGGTACGCCGCTGGTGCCCGCCGCTGCTCGGCCTGGAGCCGCACTGCCCGCCCGCCCGCTATCTCGCCCGGCGCCGCGAGCTGGGCGTCCTGGAGGCCGACCGCAGGCTGCTGCGGGGCAGCGGCATCACGACGTACCTGGTCGACACCGGGCTGCCCGGCGACCTCACCGGGGCCGCCGAGCTGGCCTCGGCCGCGGCGGCCGACGTCCACGAGATCGTGCGGCTCGAACTGCTGGCCGAGCAGGTCGCCGACACCTCCGGCACCGTCGATTCCTTCCTCGCCAACCTCGCCGAGGCGGTGCACGGCGCCGCCGCGCACGCCGTGGCCTTCACCTCCGTCGCGGGCGTCCGGCACGGCCTGGCGCTGGCTCCGCAGCCGCCGGGTCCGGGCGAGGTGCGCGGCGCGGCCGGCCGCTGGCTGGCGGGGCGCGCGGTCGGCGGGGAGCTGAGCGACCCGGTGCTGCTGCGCCATCTGCTGTGGATCGCGGTCGCCTCCGGCCGGCCGCTGCAGTTGCACGCCGGGCTCGGCGAGCCCGGCCTGCGCATCGACCGCACCGATCCGGTGCTGCTGACCGACTTCGTCCGGGCCACCGCCGGGCTCGGCACCGACCTCGTCCTGCTGCACGGCTACCCGTACCACCGGCAGGCCGCGCATCTCGCCGGTGTCTTCCCGCACGTGTACGCCGACTCCGGGGCCGCGCTGGTGCGCACCGGCGCACGGGCCGCCACCGTCCTCGCCGAGATCCTGGAGCTGGCCCCGTTCGGCAAGATCCTGTTCTCCACCGGCGCCCAGGGCCTGCCCGAGCTGCACGTGGTGGGCGCCCGCCTGTTCCGCGAGGCGCTGGACCGGGTGCTCGGCACCTGGGTGGCCGACGGCGCGTGGTCCCTGACGGACGCCCAGCGGGTCGCCGGGATGATCGCCTCGGCGAACGCGGTACGGGTGTACGGGCTGGAGTGATCAGGCGCGGCTGAACGCGGCCTCCACCGCGGGGCCGGGCACGCCGGTGGCCTCGGCGGGGCGCTCGCGCAGCGACAGCAGCACCCGCAGCACGCCGATCCACACCAGGCACGAGCCGACCATGTGCAGGCCCACCAGGACCTCGGGCAGGTCGGTGAAGTACTGGACGTATCCGATGAGCCCCTGGGCGAGCAGGATCAGGAACAGGTCCCGGGTGCGGGCCAGCGGGCCCTCGGGGGCGTCGACGGCCTTGAGGACGAACCACAGGGCGAAGGTCAGCGTCACCACGATCCACGCCAGCACCGCGTGCAGCTTGGTCACCGTCTCCCAGTCCAGCGGCATCCGCGCGACCTCGCTGGAGTCGCCCGCGTGCGGGCCCGCGCCGGTGACCACCGTGCCCACCGCGATCAGCGCCACGCAGACGGCGACCAGGACCCACACCAACTGCTGGACCGAGGCACCGACCAGGGGGCGCGGTGCCGTGTCGCCCTCCCGGGTGCGCTGCCACATCACGGTGGCGATCGCGATCAGCGCGGTCGACAGCAGGAAGTGGGCGGCGACGGTGTACGGGTTCAGGCCGACCAGGACGACGATCCCGCCGAGGACCGCGTTGCCCATCACGACCCAGAACTGCGCCCAGCCCAGCCTGGTCAGGGAGCGCCGGTACGGCTTCTCGGAGCGGGCGGCGACGATCGCCCAGCCGACCGCCGCGCACAGCACGTAGGTGAGCAGGCGGTTGCCGAACTCGATGACGCCGTGCAGGCCCATCTCGCTGGTGGTGGTCAGCGAGTCGTCGGTGCACTTGGGCCAGGTCGGGCAGCCGAGGCCCGACCCGGTCAGGCGGACGGCGCCGCCGGTGCCGACGATGATCACCGCCATGACGAGGGCGGCCAGCGCCGACCGCCGGACGGTCCGGGGGTCCGGGGTCCAGCGCGCGGCGATGAAGGCGAGCGGGTTGCGCACGGCGGTTGCGAGGTCGTCGCGGGTCACGTTTGGCACGCGTTCCATCGTAGGGGGACGCTTGTGCACGCGTTCACGAGGGTCACTCCCAGCGGAAGAAGCGGCCGGCCGCGGCGAGGGCCGCGGCGGCCCAGACGGCGAGGACGCCCAGGTCGCCCCAGGGCAGCGCGGCGCCGTGCTGGAGCACGTCCCGCAGTCCGTCCGACAGCGCGGAGATGGGCAGCAGGCCGAGGACGTCCTGGGCCGCGTCCGGGAACCTGTCCAGCGGCACGATCACCCCGCCGCCGACCAGCAGCAGCAGGAAGACCAGGTTGGCGGCGGCCAGCGTCGCCTCGGCCTTCAGCGTGCCGGCCATCAGCAGGCCGAGGCCGGAGAAGGCGGCCGTGCCGAGGACCAGCAGCAGGAGTACGGCGAAGGGGTTGCCGTGCGGCGACCAGCCCAGCGCGAACGCGATCACCGTCAGCAGCGCCACCTGGAGCACCTCGGTGACCAGCACGGAGAGGGTCTTGGCGGTCATCAGGCCCCACCGGGGCAGCGGTGAGGACGCCAGCCGCTTCAGCACCCCGTAGCGGCGTTCGAAGCCGGTGGCGATGGCCTGGCCGGTGAACGCCGTGGACATCACGGCGAGCGCCAGGACGCCGGGGGCGAGGAAGTCGACGGCCTCGCCGACGCCGGTGTCGACGATGTCCACCGAGCTGAACAGCACCAGCAGCAGCGTCGGGATGACCACCGTCAGCAGCAACTGCTCGCCGTTGCGCAGCAGCATCTTCGTCTCCAGGGCGGCCTGGGCGGCGATCATGCGGGTCAGGGGCGCGGCGCCGGGCCTCGGCGCGTACCGGCCCGTACCGGTGGTGGCGGTCATGAGCGCAGCTCCTTGCCGGTCAGCTCCAAGAAGACGTCCTCCAGGGTGTGCCGTTCCACCGAGATGCGGTCCGGCATCACCCCGTGCTGGGCGCACCACGACGTCACCGTCGCGAGCAGTTGCGGATCGATCTTGCCGGTGACCCGGTACGAGCCCGGCGTCAGCTCGACCGCCGCGGAGTCCGCCGGGAGCGCCTTCAGCAGGCTTGCCGCGTCCAGGCCGGGGCGGCCGGTGAAGCGCAGGGTGTTCTCGGCGCCGCCGCGGCACAGCTCCTCGGGCGAGCCCTGGGCGATGACCCGGCCCGCGTCGATGATGGCCACGTCGTCGGCGAGCTGCTCGGCCTCGTCCATGTGGTGCGTGGTCAGGATCACCGAGACGCCGTCGGCGCGCAGGTCCCGGATCAGCTCCCAGGTGGCGCGGCGGGCCTGCGGGTCCAGGCCCGCGGTCGGCTCGTCCAGGAAGACCAGCTCCGGACGCCCGACCACGGCCATCGCCAGCGCGAGGCGCTGCTGCTGGCCGCCGGAGAGGCGGCGGTAGGCGGTCCGGCCGCAGGAGCCGAGGCCGAGCCGTTCGATCAGGGCGGGCACGTCCAGCGGGTGCGCGTGCAGCTTCGCGACGTGGCGCAGCATCTCGTCCGCGCGGGCGCCCGGGTAGACGCCGCCGGACTGGAGCATCACGCCGACGCGGGGCCGCAGCTCACCGGCCTGGCGCAGCGGGTCGAGGCCCAGGACGCGCACCGTGCCGGAGTCCGGCCGGCGGTAGCCCTCGCAGGTCTCCACGGTGGTCGTCTTGCCCGCCCCGTTGGGGCCGAGGACGGCGGTCACACCCGGCCGGGCCACCAGGTCGAGGCCGTCCACCGCGGTCTTCGTGCCGTACCGCTTCACCAGGGCCTGGACCTGGACCACGGGCTCGCTTCGCATGGGACACGAGTCTAGGTAGGCGCGCGGCGGCTCAGGCGCGGGGGTGCGCGATGTCCTCCGCGCGGGGCCGGTGCAGCGCCAGCCACCGCTCGGCGTACGCCACCGCGTCCGCCACCGGGAACAGCCGTGCCTCGGCCGCGCCGACCCGGCCGCGGACCACCGGCCGGTCGCGTTCGAAGTCGTGGCCCAGTTCGTCGAACCGGTCCGAGGTGATCGACACCTCGGTGACCCGTTCCCAGCCGTACGGTCCCGGGCGGCCGACCTCGACGAGCGGGGCGGGGACGCGGTACTCGGCCAGGTGGAAACTGGTGCACGAGCCGTAGCCGGCGCCCAGCAGCAGCACCCGGGCGCCGAGGCGCTCCAGCGTGGCCAGGGGGCTGCGCTCGCCGAGCCGGCAGTCCGTGGCGTGCCCGGCGACGACCTCGGCGGCACCCGGGCCGACCGCCGCGAACGAGGTCTGGGGGTGCGCGCTGCGCAGGGCGCCCGGCCAGGTCCGTACGGTCTCCGGGACGACGCCGACCCCCCGGGCGGGCGTGGTCCTCGGGTCGTACGGCGGCATGGCGCGGCGGATGACGGGCCACCACTCCTCTGGGACCGGCGGGTTGTGCCACAGGGCCGGGTCGGAGAGGTCGGCGGTCTGGGTGGGGACGACGAGGGTGCCGTCCGGGCCGAGGGCGTCCAGGAGTGCCTGGACCACCGCCACGGCACCGCCGCAGACCCAGCCGAGGGCGCTCAGCGAGGAGTGGACGAGCAGGGTCTCGCCCGAGGCGACGCCCAGCGCGCGCAGCTCTGCCGCGAGCGTGCCGCGGGTCACAAGTGGGCCGGTGGGAGGGGGTGCGGACATGCTCCGGAGTGTCCCCCGGGAGCGGGCGCGGACACCACCGTTTTTGATCGATCAATGATCGTCGCCGCAGGTCAGATTAGGTTTACCTAAGTGACGCACGGCACCGAAAGGGCGTTTGGGCGCGGCTTGCCGGGGCTCGGAGAATTACGCAACAATGGCGTTGTGAAAAACGTCGGCGAGGCACCCCACGAGGAACTCGCGACCGGTGAGCGCTCCACGCGCAACCGCGTCGCGCGGTCCATCCTGGACCACGGGCCGTCGACCGTCGCCGAGCTGGCCGAGCGCCTCGGCCTCACCCAGGCCGCCGTCCGCCGCCACCTCGACGCCCTCACCGCGGACAACGTCGTGGAGGCCCGCGAGCGCCGGGTGTACGGCACGCGCACGCGCGGGCGGCCCGCGAAGGTGTTCGCCCTGACCGACTGCGGCCGGGACGCCTTCGACCAGTCCTACGACAAGCTCGCCGTGGACGCGCTGCGCTGGATCGCCGAGCGCGAGGGCGGGGAGCAGGCGGTCGCCGCCTTCGCCCGCGCCCGGATCGCCGCCCAGGCCGGCGCGTACCGCGAGGCCGTCGAGGCCGCGCCCCCCGAACGCCGGGCGGAAGCCCTGGCCAAGGCGCTGAGCGCGGACGGGTACGCTGCAACCGCGCGCAGCGCACCGGTCGGCGAGCAGCTCTGCCAGCACCACTGCCCGGTCGCCCACGCCGCCGAGCGGTTCCCGCAGCTCTGCGAGGCCGAGACGGCATTCTTCGCCGAGCTGCTCGGTACACACGTACAGCGGCTGGCGACCATCGCGCACGGCGACGGCGTCTGCACGACGTTCATCCCCAAGACTTCCAAGACCACCGATATCGCATCCGCAAGCACGGCCGGGAGGAACCCCGCATGACGCTCCCCACGGAGACTGCCCACCCCGAGCTCGACGGCCTGGGCAAGTACGAATACGGCTGGGCCGACTCCGACACGGCCGGCGCCTCCGCCAGGCGTGGTGTCGACGAGGACGTGGTCCGGGACATCTCCGGCAAGAAGTCCGAGCCGGAGTGGATGACCAAGCTCCGCCTCAAGGGCCTGAAGCTGTTCGAGAAGAAGCCCATGCCGAACTGGGGCTCGGACCTCTCCGGCATCGACTTCGACAACATCAAGTACTTCGTGCGCTCCACGGAGAAGCAGGCGGAGTCCTGGGAGGACCTGCCCGAGGACATCAAGAACACGTACGACAAGCTCGGCATCCCCGAGGCGGAGAAGCAGCGCCTCGTCGCCGGTGTCGCCGCCCAGTACGAGTCCGAGGTCGTCTACCACCAGATCCGCGAGGACCTGGAGGAGCAGGGCGTCATCTTCCTGGACACCGACACGGCGCTCAAGGAGCACCCGGAGCTGTTCAAGGAGTACTTCGGCACGGTCATCCCGGCCGGTGACAACAAGTTCGCCGCGCTGAACACCGCCGTGTGGTCCGGCGGCTCCTTCATCTACGTCCCGCCGGGCGTGCACGTCGAGATCCCGCTCCAGGCCTACTTCCGGATCAACACCGAGAACATGGGCCAGTTCGAGCGGACCCTGATCATCGTCGACGAGGGCGCCTACGTGCACTACGTCGAGGGCTGCACGGCGCCGATCTACAAGTCGGACTCCCTGCACTCCGCCGTGGTCGAGATCATCGTCAAGAAGAACGCCCGCTGCCGCTACACGACCATCCAGAACTGGTCGAACAACGTCTACAACCTGGTCACCAAGCGCGCCGTGGCGTACGAGGGCGCGACCATGGAGTGGATCGACGGCAACATCGGCTCCAAGGTGACGATGAAGTACCCCGCCGTCTACCTGATGGGCGAGCACGCCAAGGGCGAGACCCTGTCCATCGCCTTCGCGGGCGAGGGCCAGCACCAGGACGCCGGCTCCAAGATGGTCCACATGGCGCCGAACACGTCGTCCAACATCGTGTCGAAGTCCGTGGCGCGTGGGGGCGGCCGCACCTCCTACCGTGGTCTGGTGGAGATCGGCGAGGGCGCCCACGGCTCCAAGTCCAACGTGCTGTGCGACGCCTTGCTGGTCGACACCATCTCCCGGTCGGACACCTACCCCTACGTGGACGTCCGCGAGGACGACGTGTCCATGGGCCACGAGGCGACCGTCTCCAAGGTCTCCGAGGACCAGCTCTTCTACCTGATGAGCCGCGGCCTCAGCGAGTTCGAAGCGATGGCGATGATCGTGCGCGGCTTCGTCGAGCCGATCGCCAAGGAACTGCCGATGGAGTACGCCCTCGAACTCAACCGGCTGATCGAGCTGCAGATGGAAGGCGCGGTCGGCTGACCCCGGCGCCGCCACGCAAGCCCCTTACGCAACGGAAAGCGAGCACTACGACAGCCATGGCTGAGGCTCAGAATCTCCCGGTGGGCTCCACCACCGCCGGCTCGGTCGCGGTGGCCGCCGAGTCGACCGTCGCCACGCGCATGAGCGCGCCCCCGTCCTTCGACGTGGCGGACTTCCCGGTCCCGCACGGCCGCGAGGAGGAGTGGCGGTTCACCCCGCTGGAGCGGCTGCGCGGTCTGCACGACGGCACCGCCACCGTCACCGGAACCGGCGTGAAGGTCGACATCCAGGCCCCCGAGGGCGTCACCGTCGAGACCGTCGGCCGCGACGACGCGCGGCTCGGCCGGGCGGGCGCCCCGGTGGACCGCGTCGCCGCCCAGGCGTACACCGCCTTCGAGCGGGCCTCGGTCGTGACCGTGCCCGAGGAGACCGTCCTCACCGAGCCGATCCGCATCGCGGTGCACGGCGAGGGCGGCACCGCCTACGGCCACCAGGTCATCGAGCTGGGCGCGTTCGCCGAGGCCGTCGTGGTCATCGACCACACCGGCGACGCGGTGCTCGCCGCCAACGTCGAGTACGTCCTCGGGGACGGCGCCAAGCTGACCGTCGTCTCCGTCCAGGACTGGGACGACAAGGCCGTCCACGTCGGCCAGCACAACACGCTGATCGGCCGCGACGCCTCCTTCAAGTCGGTCGTCGTCACCTTCGGCGGCGACCTCGTCCGCCTGCACCCGCGCGTGGCGTACGCCGGTCCCGGCGGCGAGGCCGAGCTGTTCGGCCTGTACTTCACCGACCGGGGCCAGCACCAGGAGCACCGCCTCCTGGTCGACCACAACGTGCCGCACTGCAAGTCCAACGTCGTCTACAAGGGCGCGCTCCAGGGCGACGCGGCGCACGCGGTGTGGATCGGCGACGTCCTCATCGAGGCCAGGGCCGAGGGCACCGACACCTACGAGATGAACCGCAACCTCGTGCTCACCGACGGCGCCCGCGTCGACTCGGTCCCCAACCTGGAGATCGAGACCGGCGAGATCGTCGGCGCCGGCCACGCCTCCGCCACCGGCCGCTTCGACGACGAGCAGCTCTTCTACCTGATGGCCCGCGGCATCCCGGAGCTGGAGGCCCGCCGCCTGGTGGTCCGCGGCTTCTTCGCCGAACTGGTCCAGCAGATCGGTGTCCCGGACATCGAGGAGCGCCTGCTCGCCAAGATCGAGCAGGAGCTGGAGGCGTCGGTCGCATGACCTTCGTACGCGTCTGCGGAGCGGGCGAGCTGGAGGAGGACACCCCCAAGCGGGTGGAACTCGACGGCACGCCGGTCTCCCTCGTGCGCACCGAGGGTGAGGTGTTCGCGATCCACGACATCTGCTCGCACGCCAACGTCTCCCTCGCCGAGGGCGAGGTCGACGACTGCCACATCGAGTGCTGGCTGCACGGCTCGCGCTTCGACCTGCGCACCGGCAAGCCCGACAGCCTTCCGGCGACGCGCCCCGTCCCCGTTTACCCCGTAAAGATCGAAGGGGACGACGTGCTCGTCTCCCTCACCCAGGAGTCCTGAGGCACCCATGGCAACGCTTGAAATCCGAGACCTGCACGTCACCGTCGAGGCCGACAACGCCACGAAGGAGATCCTCAAGGGCGTCGACCTGACCGTGAAGCAGGGCGAGACGCACGCCATCATGGGCCCCAACGGCTCGGGCAAGTCGACCCTCGCCTACTCGCTCGCGGGTCACCCCAAGTACACGATCACCGGCGGCACCGTCACCCTCGACGGCGAGGACGTCCTGGAGATGTCCGTCGACGAGCGCGCCCGCGCCGGCCTCTTCCTCGCCATGCAGTACCCGGTCGAGGTCCCCGGCGTGTCGGTCTCCAACTTCCTGCGCACCTCCGCCACCGCCGTCCGCGGTGAGGCCCCCAAGCTGCGCACCTGGGTCAAGGAGGTCCGCGAGGCCATGGAGCGCCTCCACATGGACCCCGCCTTCGCCGAGCGCAACGTCAACGAGGGCTTCTCCGGCGGTGAGAAGAAGCGCCACGAGATCCTCCAGCTCGAACTGCTCAGGCCGAAGGTCGCCATCCTCGACGAGACCGACTCCGGCCTGGACGTCGACGCCCTGCGCGTCGTCTCCGAGGGCGTGAACCGGGTCCGCGAGACCGGCGAGGTCGGCACCCTGCTGATCACCCACTACACCCGCATCCTGCGCTACATCAAGCCCGACTTCGTGCACGTGTTCTCGGCCGGCCGCATCGTCGAGTCCGGCGGCGCGGAGCTGGCCGACAAGCTGGAGAACGAGGGCTACGAGGCTTACACGAAGGGCGGCGTATCCGCGTGACACATGTGCCGGGCCTCCTCGACACCGAAGCGATCCGCAAGGACTTCCCCATCCTGGACCGCCAGGTCCACGACGGCAGGAAGCTCGTCTACCTGGACAACGCGGCGACCTCGCAGAAGCCGCGCCAGGTGCTCGACGCGCTCAGCGAGTACTACGAGAGGTACAACGCCAACGTCCACCGTGGCGTGCACGTCCTCGCCGAGGAGGCCACGGCGCTGTACGAGGGCGCGCGGGACAAGGTCGCGGAGTTCATCAACGCGCCCTCCCGCGACGAGGTGATCTTCACCAAGAACGCCTCGGAGTCCCTCAACCTGGTGGCCAACATGCTGGGCTGGGCCGACGAGCCCTACCGCGTGGACCACGAGACCGAGATCGTCATCACGGAGATGGAGCACCACTCCAACATCGTGCCGTGGCAGTTGCTGGCGCAGCGCACGGGCGCGAAGCTGAAGTGGTTCGGCCTCACCGACGACGGCCGCCTGGACCTGTCCCGCATCGAGGAGATCATCACCGAGAAGACGAAGATCGTCTCCTTCGTGCTGGTCTCCAACATCCTGGGCACCCAGAACCCGGTCGAGGCGATCGTGCGCCGCGCCCAGGAGGTCGGCGCCCTGGTCTGCGTCGACGCCTCCCAGGCCGCGCCGCACATGCCGCTGGACGTGCAGGCCCTCCAGGCCGACTTCGTGGCCTTCACCGGCCACAAGATGTGCGGCCCGACCGGCATCGGCGTGCTGTGGGGCCGCCAGGAACTGCTGGAGGACCTCCCGCCGTTCCTCGGCGGCGGCGAGATGATCGAGACCGTGTCGATGCACTCGTCGACGTACGCCCCGGCCCCGCACAAGTTCGAGGCGGGCACCCCCCCGGTCGCCCAGGCGGTCGGGCTGGGCGCGGCGATCGACTACCTGAACTCGATCGGCATGGACAAGGTCCACGCCCATGAGCACGCCCTCACCGAGTACGCGGTGCGCAAGCTCCTGGAGGTCCCCGACCTGCGGATCATCGGCCCGACCACGGCCGAGGAGCGGGGCGCGGCGATCTCCTTCACGCTCGGCGACATCCACCCGCACGACGTGGGCCAGGTCCTCGACGAGCAGGGCATCGCGGTCCGGGTCGGCCACCACTGCGCCCGGCCGGTCTGCCTCAGGTACGGAATTCCCGCGACCACGCGAGCGTCGTTCTATCTGTACTCCACGCCGGCCGAGGTCGACGCCCTGGTCGACGGCCTGGAGCACGTACGGAACTTCTTCGGATGAGGGGCTGAGGCGTGAAGCTGGACTCCATGTACCAGGACGTCATCCTGGACCACTACAAGAACCCGCACGGGCGTGGTCTGCGCGATGGCGACGCCGAGGTACACCACGTGAACCCGACGTGCGGCGACGAGATCACCCTCCGGGTGAAGTACGACGGCACGACGATCGAGGACGTCTCGTACGAGGGCCAGGGCTGTTCCATCAGCCAGGCGTCGGCCTCCGTGCTGAACGACCTGCTGGTCGGCAAGGACCTGGCGGACGCGCGGCGGATTCAGGAGACCTTCCTGGAGCTGATGCAGTCCAAGGGCCGCATCGAGCCCGACGACGCGATGGAGGACGTCCTGGAGGACGCGGTCGCGTTCGCCGGGGTGTCGAAGTACCCCGCCCGGGTCAAGTGCGCCCTCCTGAGCTGGATGGCGTGGAAGGACGCGACGGCCCAGGCACTGGACGGCGCCGACGCCGAAAGGAAGACGGCATGACCGAGACCGTTGAGATGAAGCCGGCTTCCGAGGAGGAGCTGCGCGAGGCCCTGATGGACGTCGTCGACCCCGAACTGGGCATCGACGTCGTCAACCTGGGCCTGATCTACGGCATCCACGTCGACGACGCGAACATCGCGACCATCGACATGACCCTGACCTCGGCGGCCTGCCCGCTGACCGACGTCATCGAGGACCAGGCCAAGTCCGCCACGGACGGCCTGGTCAACGAGTTGCGCATCAACTGGGTCTGGATGCCGCCGTGGGGCCCCGACAAGATCACGGACGACGGCCGCGAGCAGCTCCGCGCGCTCGGGTTCAACGTCTGACCCGCTGCCTCCCCGACGGCCCCCGGCGATCCGCCGGGGGCCCTCGTGTTCCGTACGGCCGGACCCGGCTTCCTACCGTGACCGGCAGGGGGTATCCGCTCCTGCTCGGAGCCATCGCCCCGGGGGGACTGCCGGGCCGTTCAGGCACCGGTGAGGCACGATCGCCGGCGGCTCGGCGGAGGCCGGTTCGCACCTGGTGTGTCCGGGCGGTTAGGTTGCCCTCATGACCGATACGACTGCTTCCCGTACCACCGGTGCCGTGGCCGCCGGCCTCGCCACGATCGCCGCCGACGGCACCGTTCTCGACACCTGGTTCCCCGCGCCCGAACTCGTCGCCGAGCCCGGCCCGGCCGGCACCGAGCGGCTCTCCGCCGAGCAGGCCGCGAAGTCGCTGGGCGGCGGCGCGACCGCCGCGGTCGGCCCGGACACCCGCCGGGGCGTCGAGGTGGTCGCGGTCCGCACGGTCATCGCCTCCCTGGACGAGAAGCCGATCGACGCGCACGACGTCTACCTGCGCCTGCACCTGCTCTCCCACCGCCTGGTCAAGCCGCACGGCCAGAGCCTGGACGGCATCTTCGGCCACCTCGCCAACGTGGCCTGGACCTCGCTGGGCCCGGTCGCCGTGGACGACGTCGAGAAGGTCCGCCTCAACGCCCGCGCCGAGGGCCTGCACCTCCAGGTGACCTCGATCGACAAGTTCCCCCGCATGACCGACTACGTCGCCCCCAAGGGCGTCCGCATCGCCGACGCCGACCGGGTCCGCCTCGGCGCGCACCTGGCCGAGGGCACGACCGTCATGCACGAGGGCTTCGTCAACTTCAACGCCGGCACGCTCGGCACCTCGATGGTCGAGGGCCGTATCTCCGCGGGCGTCGTGATCGGCGACGGCTCGGACATCGGCGGCGGCGCCTCCACCATGGGCACGCTCTCCGGCGGCGGCAACGTGATCATCTCCGTCGGCGAGCGCTGCCTGATCGGCGCCGAGGCGGGCGTCGGCATCGCGCTGGGCGACGAGTGCGTGGTCGAGGCCGGCCTCTACATCACCGCCGGCACCCGCGTGACCATGCCCGACGGAGAGATCGTCAAGGCCCGTGACCTCTCCGGCGCCTCCAACATCCTCTTCCGCCGCAACTCGGTCACCGGCACCGTCGAGGCCCGCCCGAACAACGCCGTCTGGGGCGGCCTGAACGAGATCCTGCACAGCCACAACTGACCCGCCGCCACCGACAGCGCCCTCCCGCGGCCCCCGAGACCGGCCGGGGAGGGCGCTGTCGTGCCGGCGGCCGGCGGGCCGGCGACCCGATTGGAGGACGGACTGGAGCGCACACCGCTGTCCGGGGACGGCCACCGCCGGGACCGAGGCATAGCGGGACCCGGCCGCGTGCGTCACAGGAAGTACAGGGGCCGGACGGCGGGTCCGGCCCGGGGGTACGAGAAGGTGGTACCGCTGTCCGCGGTCCGGGTGCCGGACGACGACTTCGACACCCTGGAGTGGCAGCCGGTCTTCGCCACCCGCTGACCAGGCCGTCAGCCCGCCACCAGCCGGTCGTACACCTCGCGCAGCCCGTCGGCCGTCTCCCGGCCGGCGGGCCGCAGCGGGGCGCGGACCGGCCCGGCGGGCAGGCCGAGGCCGCCGAGCAGCGCCTTGACGGTGACGGTGCCGGGCAGTCCCGCCGCCATCACCGCCTCGATCAGCTCGGCCGCCCCGGTCTGGAGCCGGGCCGCCTCGGCCGTGCGGCCCGCGTCGAAGGCGTCGAGGACCGCGCGGAGGTGTCCGGGGACGAGGTTCGCGACCGTGCTGACGTATCCGGCGGCGCCGCTCGCGTACAGGGCGAGGTTCTCCTCGTCGCAGCCCGCGTAGTACGCCAGTGCGGTGCGGGCGAGCACCCGCTGGGTGCCCAGCAGGTCGTGGGCGCAGTCCTTGACGGCCACGATCCGGGGGTGCCCGGCGAGCCGGACCAGGGTGGCGGGGGCGATCCGGGTGCCGGTGCGGGCCGGGATGTCGTACAGCATGACGGGCAGGTCCGAGGCGTCCGCGACCTCGCGGAAGTGGGCCTCCAGGGCGTCCTGCGGGGGGCGACTGTAGTACGGCGCGACCACCAGCAGGCCGTCCGCCCCGGCCCGCTCGGCCGCGCGGGCCAGTTCCAGGGTGTGCCGGGTGTCGGCGGTGCCCACCCCGGCGACGATCGAGGCCCGGCCGCCGACCGCCGACCGCACCGCCCCGACCAGCGCGGACTTCTCGGCGTCCGTGGTGGTCGGCGACTCGCCCGTGGTGCCGGACAGCACCAGTCCGTCGCAGCCCCGGGTCACCAGGTGGTCGGCGAGCCGGGCCGCGCCGTCGGGATCGAGGGCGCCGTCCGCGGTGAACGGCGTGACCATGGCGCACAGCGCGCGGCCGAAGGGAGTCGTCATGGCAGCAGTGTCGGCCGCGTCATCGTGCAGCTCCACTTAATTCCGCTACCGGGTATGCGTAAGCGTTGCTGATGGGACGGCGGGCGGCGGGGAGGCCCTCTGTCCGATCCGGGCCGTATCGGTCACCATGGCCGGGACGGTCGTCAGCGGAGATGGGGAGGCGTCATGAAGCTCGGGAAGGCACTCGCCACCGGCGTCGCGCAGGAGCAGCCGGAATCGTACGAGGAGGAGACCCCGCTCGCCGAGGAGAGCCCGTTCGCCGAGGAGAGCCCGGAGCCGGTCGCCCGCGAAGAGGCCCCGGCCGCCGCCCGATGAGGCTCCGGCTCCCGGAGGAACGCCCGACGGAGCCGCCGACCGGGTACAAGATCGCCCACCCGGTGCTGTCCCTCGACGGCACCCGGGCCGGCTTCACCGGCGTCTCCCTGGGCGGCGCGCTGCCCTACCCGGTGGTGGCCGAGGCGTCCTGCGTCTACGGGCTCAGGCACCGGCCGCCGCACCGCCGCTGCGACTGCGGCTTCCACTGCGTGCACGACCGGGCGGCGGCCGAGGCGCTGCTGTGCACGGCCGAGCACCGCACGGCGGTCCTGCTCCAGGTCCTGGTCCTCGGCCGCTATCTGCGCTTCGAGCGGGGGTTCCGCTCCGCCCGGCAGCGGGTGCGGACCGCCACCGTCGGGCCCTGCGACTGCGGCGCCGGCGCGGTCGCGCTGGCCGACGCGGGCTGGGGCCGGCCGGGCTGGCGGGCGCTCGCTCCCTCCTGCGCGGGCTGCCTGTGCGGTCGTACGTCCCTCTCCCTCGCCGCCTTCGCCCGGCGGGCCGGGGACGGCCTCCGGGTCGTCGCCGGGCGTCCGGCCGGAGCGGCGAGCGGCGGGGAGCCGGACCTCGGGGTGCCCGAACTGATGGCCGAGGCGGCGCTGCTGCAGGCCCGGCTGGACTGGCTGCAGAGCCGGCTCGCCCGGCTCGACCGGGCCTGAAACCGGGCCCCGGCCCGGGGATAGCGCCGCTCCGCCGGGGGTACCCGGTTGGCTCCGGAAGCCGAGAGGAGGCGGGACACCGTGACCGGAGCCACGGAATTCCGGCCCGTGCGCGACGAGCACCACTCCGTGGGCGAACTCGTCGGCCAGGCCACCGAACAGCTCTCCCAGCTCGTACGCCAGGAAGTGGCCCTCGCCAAGGAGGAACTGGCCGCCAAGGGCCGGCGCGTCGGACGCGGCGGCGGAATGCTCGGCGCCGCCGGTGCCGTGGCCTACGTCGGCCTGTTCGCCTTGGCGGGCACGGCCGTCGCCGCCCTCTCGCTGGTGCTGCCCGTGTGGGCCGCGGCGCTGATCGTCACGGCGGTGCTGTTCGCGATCGCGGGCCTGCTGGCCATGTCCGGCCGCGCCCAGTTGCGCCAGGCCGCACCGCCCACACCGGAACGCACCATCGACAGCGTCAAGGCCGACGTCGACGAGATCAGGGAAAGGGCACATCGATGACCGACCCGACGAGCGGGCAGAGCGACACGGCGACCGGGGCCAAGGGCCCCGACGAGCTGCGACGGCAGATCGAGGAGACCCGCAGCCGGCTCGGCGACACCGTCGAGGAACTGGCGGCGAAGACGGACGTGAAGGGCCGCGCGAAGGCCCGCGCCGCCGACCTGCGGGACCGGGCCGGCGCCATGACCGTGCAACTGCGCAGCACCGCCGCGCAGGCCGGGCACACCGTGCAGGAGAAGGCGCCGGCCCCGGTGCGCGATGCCGTCCGGGCGGGCCGCGGCAACCCCCGGCCGGTGCTGGTCGCCGGAGCGGCGGCGGGCGCGGTGGTCGCGGCGGGCGTGCTGTGGCGCCGCCACGCGCACCGCTGAGCGGCGGTACCGAACACTGGGAAGGGCCCCGGGGACGGGGCCCTTCGCCATGTCCGGGTACGGGTTGACCTCAACTTCGGTCGAGGTACGAGGGTGGTGTCCGAACGCACCCGGACCCGGACCGTGGAGGCCCGCATGACCCGCCGTACCGACGCCCACCCCGACCTGCTCCGCGCGGATGTCGGAGCCCCCTTCTTCAGCACCTGGCGGGTCGGCACCCCCGAACGCCAGCGCGAGACCGTCGAGGCGATCGCCCGCGCCTGGGAGCGCCGCCCCTGGCCCGCCGACGGCCTGCGGAGCTACCACGTCTACACCGGACACGACGGCGAAACGTTGCTGCACCACTCGCAGTGGGCGACCGAGCAGGCGTACGAGGCGTTCGCCAGGACCCAGCGGCAGGAACGGGTCGACGAGATCGACACCGCCGTGCCGGGCATCGAACGGCTGGGGCTCGGGCGGTACCGGCGCCACGCCGGCCGGGAGCGCCGGGCCGGGGACACCCGGGTCCCCGGCCTGATCGTGACCGTCCGCATCGACTTCGCCCCGGGCGGCGCCGGGAACCGCGGCGACTGGATCGACCTGGTGCTCAAGGCCCTCGCCGACGACCCGGTGGGACACCGCGGCCTGATCTCCGCCCACTTCCACCCGAGCACCGACGGCACCCATGTGCTGAACTACGCCGAGTGGGAGAGCGCCGAGGCATACGACGCCGTCCTGGCCGCCCCCGGCCGGGGCATCGGCGCCCCCACCGACCTGTGGGACCGGGTGCGCTCCCACCCGGACGTGCGCGGCTTCACCGGCAGCCGGTACGACCACGCCCTCGGCCTGGTGCCCGGCTGATCCCGGCTGACCCCGGCTACGGGCGGAACCGCAGCACTTGCGGGTCGTGGTCGCTGATCTGGTCGTGGAACTCCGCGTTGACGTGCACGCTGTCGTACGCGAAGTGACCGCCGCGCCGGATCGACGGGCTCACCAGGATCTGGTCCAGGACCTGGCTGTTGCCCTGGTAGACGTACGAGTACCGCTCGTCCTGCGGCAGCGACTTGACCGCCGACCACAGCGCCCCGTCGTCCTCCAGCAGTTCGGCGGTGGTGGAGAACTCGAAGTCGTTGATGTCGCCGAGGGCGATGACGTCCGCGTTCTTCTGGGCGGCGAGGAGCTGCTTGACGAAGGTGTTGACGGCCGTGGCCTGGAGGTGCCGCTGGGTCTCGGAGCTGCGCGCCGGGGGCTGGTACTGGCTGGTCAGCCCCTGGTCGCCGCCCTTGGAGGCGAAGTGGTTGGCGATGACGAAGACCGTCCTGCCGCGGAAGACGAACTCGCCGGCGAGCGGCTTGCGGCTGTTCTCCCAGGCGGGGTCCGACGGGTCGACGCGGCCGGGGGAGTGGGTCAGCGCGGCCTTGCCGCGGATCTTGGTGACGCCGGTCGCGGTGGTCGCGTCGCCGGCCGCGCGGTCGGTGAAGGAGACCCGCTCGGGGTCGAACAGGAACACCTGGCGGATGTTGCCGCCGGGCTCGCCGCCGTCGGCCTTGTCGACCGGGTCGACCGAGCGCCAGTCGTAGCGCGGGCCGCCGGCCGCCACGATCGCGTCGATCAGCTCGCCCACCGTGCGGTCGGCGGCGACCGTGCCGTCGTCGGTGGCGCCGCTGTTGTCCTGGATCTCCTCCAGCGACACGATGTCGGGGGAGCGCAGGTTGTGCACGATGGCGGCGGCGTGCGCGGCGAAGGTGTCGTCGGACGGGTCGAGGTTCTCGACGTTGTACGTCGCCACCGCCAGCTCGCGGCGGGACTGCGCCCGGGTCGTCTCCCGCTCACGGCCGCCGCTCTCCAGCGTGCCGAGCCGGTCGGCGACCAGGGTGTAGCCGCCGTACTGGTTGTAGTCCAGCGGGCCGGCGGTGGTCCCGGCGAGGGTGTCGCCGACGTTGGCGTCGGGGAAGTCGGCGGCCCTGCCCAGGGACTGGATCTGGAGCCGGCCGGTGTTCTGGGAGTCGTAGGAGCCGTAGACCGTGCCGCCGCCCGCGCTGGGGTTCTCCTTCGGCTTCACCGTCACCCACAGCTCGGTGTAGGGGTCGGTGGCGCCGACCACCCGGGTGTCGGCGACCTGGACGTTCATGCCCTCCAGGGACTCGTAGTAGTCCAGGGCGTACGCGGCGGGGCGCAGCGGCAGCGCGTTGACGGAGCCGCCCCCGGCCTCGGGGGTGTAGGCGCGCGGCACCGACCGGGCGTCGACGCGGGTGGCGGCCGGGACCGGGTTGCCGCTGGAGACCACGGTGACGGCAGGGCGGGTGATCTCGGTCAGCGACTGGTTGCCGGAGGAGGTGCCGCCGGGGACGTACTCCGAGACCGTGCCGGAGACGGTGACCGCGTCGCCGACGGCGACCTTCGGGGTGGAGCTGGTGAAGACGAAGACGCCCTCGCTGGTGGCCGGGTCGGCGTCCGGGGCGGGGTCCTGCATCCAGAACCCCCGGGAGGAGCCGTAGGCGCGGATGCCCGTGACGATCCCGGTCACGTCGGTGACCTGCTGCCCGGCGTACGGGGAGACCCTGGTCGTGCCCTGGATGTCGTGGACGCGCACGGAGGCGGCGTGCGCGGGGGAGCCGATGACGACGGTGGAGGCCGCGGAACACACGGCGGCGACGGTGAGCGCGGCGAGACGCGCGGACGACTTGCTCGGCAAGGGAGCCCTCCGGGGACTGAGCGGTGAAACGCCGGAACGAGGGTGAACCGTGGGACGGGAGGGGGACGAACGTCCTTGAGTGAACACTTGTGCCCCCTACTTCTACGCGCGTCAATCTCCTGCGGGACCAGGCCCGTTGTCAAGGTTTCGGCCATGTACGGCGGCCGGCGGGGAGATGAACCGGGCGGCATGGGTGGAAACCCGTCTAGGCTGAGCGGCTGAGCCGTACGGCGTCCGGATGGCCGTACGGCGGCCGAGGTGCGCGAGGAGAAACAGTTGATGTCAGACAGCTCCACCCTGCCGCCCGCGCGGCTGCACCCCGAAGCGGAGCTGGCCCGCGACGCGCTCTCCGCCCCGCTGCTCTCCCGGGCCGCCCGGCTCGCCCGCTGGGCCGGGGCGGACACCCGCGTCGAGGAGGGCGGCGCCCTCGCCGAGGAGCAGCTCCCGGCGGCGGCCGAGGCGCTGGGGCTGACCGGCGGCGACGCCACCGCCCGGACGAGCGAGGCGTGGCGGGTGGCCGTGGACGCGGGGCTGGTCGAGGTCGACGGCCAGGAGGCGGGCACCGTCACGGCCGGCCGGGAGCTGGCCCGGCTCACCGGCGGCTCCCCGCGGGACGTGCTCGGCGTGTGGCTGGCCGCCCTGGAGTCCGTCCTGGCCGACGCGAGCGTGCCCGACCTCGGCTCGCTGATCGACGCGATGGCCGAGGGCGAGGGCGAGCTGGACCTGTCCTCGGTGGACTGGGACCCGCAGGCCGAGGCGGAGTTCCTCGACGGGGTGCTCGGCAACCTGTACCTGCTCACCGTCGGCGAGGACGCGCCCGGCGACGCCCCGGTGCCGCTGCCCGCGCTGGCCGCCTCCGTCCTGGTCCCCGACGGCATGGACGAGCCCAGCAACGACGTGCTGGAGCGGGTCTCCGAGGCGATGATGAAGCTGGACGACCAGTTCAGGCTGCTGGAGCCGATCGGGCTGGTGGCGTACCGGCCGGTCGACGAGGACCTGATGTCCGACACCGACGAGGAGCCCGCGCCGCCCGTCGACGACACCGACGTCGCCCGCTACGGCATGGTGCGGCTCACCCCGCTCGGCCTGTTCGGACTGCGGGCCCGCCTGCTGGAGGCCGGGTTCGACGCGCCGGCCGTCGGCGACCTCGCCGACAAGGGCGCCGACGCGCTGCTCGACGGCACCGCCGCCTTCCCGCCGGCCGCCGCCCACGCCGAGACCCAGCACTGGCTGGCCCGCCGCGAGCCGCTCGCCGCCGCCCGGGACCTGCTGGCGGCGGCGCGCGGCACCGACCCCGGGGCACCGCTGCGCCGGCTCCGCTGCCAGCAGGCCCTCGCCCTGGTCGGCGCCGAGGCCGAGCCCGCGCTGCGGGAGGTGCTCGACGACCCGGAGCTGGGCGGGCTGGCCCGGGTGTGGCTCACCGAGCACGGCGCGGGCGACGTCCCCGCTCCCTCGGAGGCCCTGATCTTCTGGCTCACCGTCGACACGGTCGCCGCCCAGTTGGCCGCCGAGGGCAACTCCGAGGAACTGCGCGCCCTGGTCGAGGGCCTGGCCGCGCAGCACAGCGGCTTCTTCGACACCGCCTGGCGGGTCGACCACCCCGCCACCGCGGACGTCCTGGAGGCCATGGGGCGGCTGCACCCCGACAAGAAGGTGGCCAAGGAGGCCCGCAAGGCGGCGTTCAAGGCGCGCTCGCAGCACGGGGGGTGAGCGCGGCGCCGGGGGCGGCTCCCGCGAGGAGGCCGGGGACCTCGGCAGCGGGCAGGACCCGTCCTGCGGCGAGTCCGCCGGGGTGGCCTTCCCGCCCGACGGGCGGGCCGGTACCCCGGCATCCGGACGCCGGGCGTCCTGCCCGCGAGCGCCGGGCCCCGCGAGCGGCAGCGGCGCCGCCGCGGTCCTGACCGGCCCCTCTTCTCCGGGACGGGGGGCCGGTGTCCGGTCACAGGGCCTTGGCGGCCGGCTTCACCATCCCGCGCACGGTGCGGGACTTCACGAAGTCGCCGAGCGCGGTCATCTCCCACTCGCCCGAGAACTGCCGGATCAGCTTCGCCATCATCACGCCGGTCTGCGGCTCGGCGGAGGTGAGGTCGAAGCGGACCAGCTCCTCGCCGGTCGCGCCGTCCAGCAGCCGGCAGTACGCCTTGGCGACCTCGGTGAACTTCTGCCCGGAGAAGGAGTTGACCGTGAAGACCAGGCCGGTGACCTCCTGCGGGAGCCGGCCGAGGTCGACGCTGATCACCTCGTCGTCGCCGCCGCCCTCGCCGGTGAGGTTGTCACCGGAGTGCTGGATGGCGCCGCCCACGATCTGGAGCTTGCCGAAGTAGCAACTGTCGATGTGGTTGCGCTGCGGGCCGTAGGCGATGACCGAGGCGTCCAGGTCGATGTCCTTGCCGCCGTAGGCCGGCTCCCAGCCGAGGCCCATCCGGACCGTGGAGAGCACCGGGCGACCGCCCTTGACCAGGGAGACCGTCTGGTTCTTCTGGAGGCTGACGCGGCCCTTGTCCAGGTTGACCTTGCCGGTGCCGGGCGCGGGGGCCGGGGGCGCGGCGGGCGCGGCCGGCGGGGCGGCGGGGGCGGTGACCGGCGGGGGCGGGGGCTGTACGGCGGCGGGAGGCGGGGCGACCGGCTGGGCGGCCGGGGCGGCCGGTTCCTCGACCGAGACGCCGAAGTCGGTGGCGATGCCCGCGAGGCCGTCGGCGTAGCCCTGGCCGACGGCGCGGGCCTTCCAGGCGCCGTTGCGCAGGTAGATCTCCACGATCACCAGGGCGGTCTCGGTGCCCAGCCGCGGGGGCGTGAAGGTGGCCAGCACGGAGTCGTCGTCGGCGTTGCGGATGGTGGCCGTGGGTTCGATGCCCTGGAAGGTCTGGCCGGGGGCGTCGGGGCTGGCGGTGACGACGATCTTCTCGATGCCCGGGGGCACGGCGCCGGTGTCCACCGTGATCGCGTCGGGGGCGGTGCCGCCGCCGGAGCGGTACGTCACGCCCTGGCCGGTGGGCTGGTTGTAGAAGATGAAGTCGTCGTCGGAGCGCACCTTGCCGTCGGCGGTGAGCAGCAGGCCCGATACGTCGAGCCGCACGGGCGCGGCGACGTCCACCGTCACGCGGGCGGCGGGGAGAGGGATGTTCGAGCCGGGGGTCATGACTGTCATGCCGGGTGAACGAGCGAGGGCGTTTTACCGTTCCCTTACCGTCGTCCGAACGGTCAGCCGGGGGGTTCCCGCCCCCGCCGCCCCTGCCCTTCCCGTCCTCCAGGAGGCTCTGCCCCCTGGACCCCCCGCTCCCCGAACGCCGGAGGGGCTGATTCTTCGGCCCGCCCGGCGTCGACGGCTACGGCACGACCACGATCTTGCGGCCCACCCCCGCCGCGAACTGCTCCAGGGCCTGCGGGTAGCGGTCCAGGGGGAGGCGGTCGCTGATGAAGACGTCGGGGTCGAGGACGCCGCCCGCGAAGAGTTCCGCCGCGCGCTCGTAGCTGTGCAGGACCGCCATCGAACCGGTGATGGTGATCTCCTGGTTGTAGATGCGGTACGGGTCGATCCGCACCCGTGTCGCGTAGTCGGCGACCCCGAACTGAAGAAACGTTCCGGCTTTGCCGACCCGGCCCAGGCCGTCCTGGATCGCCGCCGCGTTGCCCGTCGCGTCGATGACCAGGTCCCAGCCCTGGGGGCGGTCCAGTTCGTCCGCCGACGCGGCCGACGCCGAGGCGCCCAGGCTGCGGGCGGTCTCCAGGCGGGCCGGGTTGACGTCGACCACGTCGACGCCGGCCGCGCCGGTCCGCTTGGCCAGTTCCAGCATCATCAGGCCCATCGTGCCGGAGCCGTAGATCAGGACGTGGGCGCCCAGGCGGGAGCGCAGCACGTCGTAACCGCGCACCGCGCAGGACAGGGGCTCGATCAGGGCCGCGTCCTGGGTGCGCACGTGCTCGGGGAGCTTCACGCAGTTGGCGACGGGCGCCACCGCGTACTGGGCGGCGCCGCCGGCCGTCGTGACGCCGATGCCTCCCCAGCGTTCGCACAGGTTGTTGTGGCCGTCGCGGCAGTAGCGGCACTCGTAGCAGTACAGGGAGGGGTCCACCGCGACGCGGTCGCCGACCGTGACCTCGGTGACCCGAGTGCCGACGCCGACCACCTCGCCCGCGAACTCGTGGCCCGGCGTGATCGGCAGCTTCGGCGCGAACTCGCCCTGGAGGATGTGCAGATCGGTGCCGCACAGGCCGCAGGCGGCGACCTGGACGACGACCTCGCGCGGCCCTGGCGTCGGGTCGGGGACCTCGGTGACGACGGCGCGGCCCACGGACTCGATGACGGCGGCCTTCATTTCACGGCTCCCAATGACAGGCCCTGGACCAGCTTGTCCTGGGCGGCGAACCCCGCGGCGAGCACCGGCAGGGAGATGACGAGCGACGCGGCGCACACCTTGGCCAGGAACAGGCCCTGGCTGGTGATGAAGCCGGTCAGGAAGACGGGGGCGGTCTCGGCGACCACGCCGGTCAGCACCCGGGCGAAGAGCAGCTCGTTCCAACTGAAGATGAAGCAGATCAGGGAGGTCGCGGCGATGCCCGGCAGGGCGATGGGGGCGACGACCCGGGCCAGGATCACCGGCAGCCGGGCGCCGTCCACCCGGGCCGCCTCGATCACGGCGACCGGCACCTCGGCGAGGAAGGACTGCATCATCCACACCGCGATCGGCAGGTTCATGGAGGTGTAGAGGACGACCAGCAGCCAGATGTTGTCGAGCAGGCCGGTGTTCTTGGCGAACAGGTAGATCGGCAGCAGACCCGCGACCACCGGCAGCATCTTGGTGGAGAGGAAGAAGAACAGCACGTCCGTCCACTTCCGCACCGGCCGGATGGACAGCGCGTACGCGGCCGGCAGGGCGAGCAGCAGGACGAACAGGGTGGAGGCGACCGACGCCACCGCCGAGTTGACCAGCGACGGCCAGGGGCTGGCGCCGCCCCCCGAGCCGAAGAACTCCCGGTAGCCGTCCAGGGTGAGGGCGGCCGCGAAGGACGGCGGGTTGGTGGCGGCGTCCTCCTCCGAGTGGAAGGAGGTCAGGGCCATCCACGCGATGGGCAGGAAGAAGACGACGCCGGCCAGCCAGGCCACCAGGCCGAGGCCGTTTCTGCGGATGGCGCTCATGCGCGGGACACCTCCTCGCGGAACAGGGACGACACCACGCGCAGCGCGAAGGTCGCGATGACGATGGAGCCGATGACGACCAGGACGCCGGCGGCCGAGGCGAGGCCGTTCTCGTGGGCCTGGTAGAAGCTCTGGTAGACGGTGTAGGGCAGGTTGGCGGTGCCCAGGCCGCCGGAGGTGAGGGTGAAGACGGCGTCGAAGTTCTGCACGATGTAGATCGAGCCGAGCAGGGCGCCCAGTTCGAGGTAGCGGCGCAGGTGGGGCAGGGTGAGGTGGCGGAAGATCTGCCAGTCGCTCGCCCCGTCGACCCGGGCGGCCTCGATCTGCTGCTGGTCGCGGCTCTGCAGGCCGGCCAGCAGGATCAGCATCATGAACGGCGTCCACTGCCACACCAGTGACGCCTCCACCGCGAGCAGCGGGGTGTCGGAGATCCAGTCCGGCTGCGGGCCGCCGACGTAGTGCAGCAGGCCGTTGAGCAGGCCGTACTCGGGGTTGTAGAGCACGTGCTTCCACAGCAGCGCCGCGGCGACCGGGACCACCAGGAACGGGGCGATCAGCAGGGTGCGCACCAGGCCGCGGCCCCGGAACCTGCGGTCCAGGAGCAGTGCCAGGGCCAGCCCCAGGACCAGGCTGGCGAGCACCACCGCGACGGTCAGCAGGATCGTGGTCCACACCGACTTGCGCAGATCGGCGTCGGAGAGGACCTCGCCGTAGTTGGCGAGGCCGGTGAAGCTGCGGGCGTCCGGATAGAGGCTGTTCCAGTCGAAGAAGGAGATCACCAGCGTGGCCACGAACGGCAACTGGGTGACCGCGATCATGAAGACGAGGGCGGGCAGCAGCGGGGCGCGGGTGGCCCAGGCGCGCAGCCTGGTGGACGGCGGCCGGGCGGGGGTGCGGACGTCGGGGGCGGCCGCGGGGGCCGTGGTGGTGGCGGTCATCGTCCCTCGTACTCCTTGGCGATCTCCTCGGCGAGTGCCTGGGACTTCTTCAGGGCCGACTCGACGGACTGGCGTCCGGCGATGGCCGCGCTGATCTCCTGCGAGACCTTGGTGCCGAGATCGGTGAACTCGGGGATGCCGACGAACTGGATGCCGGGCGCGGGGCGGGGCTGCACGCCGGGGTCCTTGGGCCGGGCGCCCTCGATGGCCTTCCTGGTCATCTCCTGGAAGGCGGCTGCCTCCGCCCGGTAGTCCGGGTTGTCGTACGTGGAGGCGCGCTTGCCGGCCGGGACGTCGGACCAGCCGACCTTGTCGCCGACCAACCGCTCGTACTCCTTGCCGGAGGCCCAGGAGACGAACTTCCACGCCTTGTCGGGGTTGCGGGACGCCTTCTGGATGCCCCAGGCCCAGGTGTAGAGCCAGCCGGCCGAGTCGGTCTTCTCGACGGGGGCGGGGGCGTAGCCGACCTTGCCCTTGACCGGGGACTTGGCGGACTCCAGGGAACCGGCCGCGGAGGTGGCGTCGTACCACATGGCGACCTCGCCCTGGGTCATGTTGTTCAGGCACTCGGCGAAGCCGGCCTGGGCGGCGCCGGACTCGCCGTGCTCGCGGACCAGGTCGACATAGAACTTCGTCGCCTTCTCGAACTCGGGGGAGTCCAGGCGGGCCTTCCAGTCCTGGTCGAACCAGGTGCCGCCGAAGGTGTTCACCACGGTGGTCAGCGGGGCCATGATCTCGCCCCAGCCGGGCAGTCCGCGCAGGCAGATGCCCTTCATGCCGGGCTCGGCACCGTCCAGTCGCGCGGCGATGCCGGCGATCTGCGTCCAGGTGGGGCGGGCCGGCATGGTCAGGCCCCGCTTCGCCAGGACGTCCTTGCGGTACATCAGGAAGGACGACTCGCCGTAGAAGGGCTGGCCGTAGAGCCTGCCGTCGTCGCCGGTGAGGGACTCGCGCATCGGCCCCAAGACGTCCTGCTCGTCGTAGGCGGTGTCCTCGGCGACGTAGGAGTCCATCTCGCGCAGCCACTCGTTGCGGGCGTAGATGGGGATCTCGTAGTTGGAGAGGGTGGCGACGTCGTACTGGCCGGCCTGGTTGGCGAAGTCCTGGCTGATCTTGTCGCGGACGTCGTTCTCGGGCAGGACGGTGAAGTTCACCTCGATGCCGGTCTCCTTGGTGAAGTGGCCGGCGGTGAGCTTCTGCAACTGGACCATCTGGGGGTTGTTGACCATCAGGACGTTGATGGCGTCGCCGCCGGACCCGGCTCCGCCCGCCCCGGCCCAGCAGCCGGAGAGCAGCGGGGCGAGCAGCGTCCCTGCGGCGGCCGCGGCGAGTGCGGCTCGCGGCCTCCGTCGGCTCGGGGTTCGCATGGATCGCTCCTGAACGTAAGGGGACATATGGGGCACGCGGGGGTGTGGACGTGCCCTGGGGGAGGGTGGGCCGGTCGGTCAGACGCGGATGACCTGGGGGCCGAGCAGGGCGTAGCGGTGCGCCTCGGAGGAGGGCAGGAGGGTGCTGGTGACGATCGCCTCCAGGGTGCCGACCTCGCCGAACCGGCAGAAGCTGACCGCCCCGAACTTGGTGTGCACGCCCGCGAACACGGTGCGGCGCGCGGCCCGGATCGCCTGCGCCTTGACCTCGCTGACCGCGGGGTCGGGGGTGGTCAGGCCGTGTTCGCGGGAGATGCCGTTGGCGCCGATGAAGGCCAGGTCGATGACGAAGCCGGCCAGCATCTTGGTGGTCCAGTGGTCGACCGTGGCGAGCGTCCCCGGCCGGACCCGGCCGCCGAGCAGCAGCACCGAGGTGTCACCGTGCCCGGCGAGCGCCCCGGCGACCGGCAGGGAGGCGGTGACCACGGTCAGCGGGCGGTCCCGGGGCAGGGCCTCGGCGATGAGCTGGGGGGTGAAGCCCTCGTCGACGAAGACCGTCTCGGCGTCCCCGAGCAGCGCGGCGGCCGCGGCGGCGATCCGGCGCTTCTCGGGCACGTGGCTGGTGGCGCGGAAGGCGAGGGTGGTCTCGAACCCGGCGCTCTCCACCGGGTACGCCCCGCCGTGCGTGCGGCGGACCAGGCCGTGGTCCTCCAGGGCGCGCAGATCGCGCCGGACGGTCTCCTTGGCGACCTTGAGGCCGGCCGCGAGGGCGGTGACGTCGACCGAGCCGGTGGCTCGGGCGATGCGTACGATCTCGCGCTGGCGTTCTTCCGCCGTCCTCGTGCTCACGTCCCCACCCGTCTCACGCGCGTCCTTGCCCGTTCGGGCCCGGTGCGGCCCGTGGGGGAAGTTCTACAGCGGGGGCGCGGCGCGGACCAGGTCTCCTGCGGGGAGGATGATGCCCGCTTGGGCCCGGTTCGGCCGGGGGGTGACCGCCGCGGACCTGGGGCGCGGCGACGCGGGGGCGTGGGATCGGGCGGCGCGGATGCCCGAATGCCGGAGCGGACGGGCCCGATCGCTGCCCGTCCGCTCCGTCCGGCGCTGTGACCCGGTCAGTACGGCCAGATCGGCGGGTCGGTCACGAAGTGGCCGCCCAGGTAGGCGTGGGCCGGGTCGTCCGGGTCCAGTTCGCCCTGTTCGGCGATGAGTTCGGCGGCGTACGCCTCGGAGTCGTCGCACGGCTGGTAGCCGAGCGCCCGCGCGGTGCCGAGGTCCCACCACAGGCGGGTGTTGGCCGAGGAGCCGTAGACGACGGTGTGGCCGACGTCCTCCGCGGTCAGGGCGGCGTGGAAGAGGCGGGCGCCGTCGGCGGGGCTCATCCACACCGACAGCATCCGCACGCTGGTCGGCCGGGGGAAGCAGGAGCCGATGCGGACCGAGACGGTCTCCAGGCCGTGCTTGTCCCAGTAGAACTGGGCGAGGTCCTCGCCGAAGGACTTGGACAGGCCGTAGAAGGTGTCCGGGCGGCGCGGGGTGTCGACGGGGATGAGCGGGTCGTCGCCCTGCGGACGGGGCGTCCAGCCGACCGCGTGGTTGGAGGAGGCGAACACGACGCGCCCGACGCCCTCCTCGCGGGCGGCCTCGTAGAGGTGGTACGTGCCCTCGATGTTGGCCTTGAGGATCTTCTCGAAGGGGGCTTCCAGCGAGATGCCCGCGAGGTGGATGATCGCGTCGACGCCCCGGACCGCCTCGCGGACGGCGGCGGCGTCGCCGAGGTCCGCGGTGATCGCGTCCGGCTCGCCCTCGATCGGACGCACGTCGAACAGGCGCAGCTCGTAGCCGAAGGCGGGCAGCAGGTTCCGCATCAGGGTGCCGAGTCCGCCGGCGGCGCCGGTGAGCAGAACGGTGCGGGGAGCGGGCATCCTCGGGTCTCCTTGGGTCGACCGTGTGCACATGCGCGTACGCCATTCACAAGCGTGGACACGCTAAGGAGTGGCGTCGGGACCCGTCAAGTCTCCCGTCGAAACCGCGAAACCGCTGGTGTGTCGGGCGTGAGCACGCTTGACCGGCCTCCGGGAGGCGGCTTAGCGTGAGTCTGTTCATAAATGTGGACACAGATCATGAATATGGAATCGATGGAATCGGGAGCGCCCGTGACGTCAGCCCCTCTCGCCGTTCGACTCACCGTCCCCAGTGGCCCGTTGTTCTTCCCCGTCACGGCATACGGCCCCGGCGGCGAGGTCGACCTCGACGTCTTCCGCGCCCACGTCCGCCAGGGCGTGGCGGCGGGCGCCGCCGCCGTGTTCGCCTGCTGCGGCACCGGGGAGTTCCACGCCCTCACCCCCGAGGAGTTCCAGACCTGCGTCCGCGCGGCCGTCGAGGAGACGGCGGGCCGCGTCCCCGTGGTGGCCGGCGCCGGGTACGGCACCGCGCTCGCCGTGCGGTACGCGCGCCTGGCCGAGGAGGCCGGCGCCGACGGACTGCTCGCCATGCCGCCGTACCTGGTCGTCGCCGGACAGGAGGGCCTGGTCCGGCACTACCGGGAGGTGGCCGCGGCGACCTCCCTGCCGGTCGTCGTCTACCAGCGCGACAACGCCGTGTTCACCCCGGCGAGCGTCGTCGAACTCGCCCGCACCGAGGGCATCGTCGGCCTCAAGGACGGCGTCGGCGACCTGGACCTGATGCAGCGGACCGTCAGCGCGGTGCGCGCCGAGGTCCCCGGCGACTTCCTGTACTTCAACGGGCTGCCGACCGCCGAACTCACCCAGCTCGCCTACCGGGGCATCGGCGTCACGCTGTACTCCTCCGCCGTGTTCTGCTTCGCCCCCGAGATCGCCCTCGCCTTCCACCGGGCGCTGCGCACCGGCGACGACGCCACCGCCCACAAGCTGCTGGACGGCTTCTACCGGCCGTTCGTCGAACTGCGCGCCCAGGGCCGCGGTTACGCCGTCTCCCTGGTCAAGGCCGGGGTGCGGCTCGGCGGCCTGGACGTGGGGGAGGTGCGGCTCCCGCTGCACGAGCCGAGCGAGGATCATGTCAAGCAGCTCGCCCGGCTGACCGAGCGCGGACACGCGCTCCTGGAGGAGGCCCGGTGAAGGCATCGGCGTTCGTCTACCCCTGGGACGTCAACGGCGATCCGGGCGCCGCACGGACCGTCGCGGACCTCGGCGTGGAGCAGGTGACGCTCGCCGCCGCCTACCACTCCACCCGTGCCCTCACCCCCCGCCACCCCCGGCACCGGGTCGTCACCGCCGAGCACGCCGCCGTGCTCTACCCGCCGGACGACCGCTGGGCCGGCCGCGGGCTGCGCCCCTACGAGGCCGGTGCCTGGGCGCCCGGCGACGCGTACGGGGAGGCCGCCGCCGCGCTCGCGGACGCGGGCCTGGAGGTGCACACCTGGGTCGTCCTCGCCCACAACTCCCGCCTGGGCGCCGAGCACCCGGAGACCTCGGTCGTCAACGCCTACGGCGACCGCTACCCCTGGGCGCCGTGCGTCGCGCGGCCCGCCACGCGTGCGTACCTCGTCGACCTGGCCGCCGAGGCGGCGGTGCGGCCCGGGGCGCGCGGCACCGAACTGGAGTCCCTCGGCTGGTACGGGCTCGCCCACCTGCACGCCCACGACAAGACCGGCGGGGTCGGCCTCGGCGACGCCGGGCAGTACCTGATGTCGCTCTGCTTCTGCCCCGACTGCCGGGCCGGGTACGGCGGGCAGGGCCTGGACCCGGGCGAACTGGCCGCCGCCGTGCGCGAGGCGCTGGAGCCGGTGTGGCGGGGGACGGCGCCGTCCGACGGGGGCTGGGCGGGCGTGGAGAAGCTGCTCGGCGAGACGCGGGCGCATGCCACGCGCGTGTGGCGGGACACCACCGCGCGGAGCCTCCAGGAGGCGGCGGTCGGCGCGGTCCGGGCCGCGGCTCCCGACGGTTTCCAGGTACTGCTGCACGCCGATCCGGTGTCGTACCGCTGCGGGGCGAACGCCGGGGTCGACCCCGCGCACATCCTCGGTGTCGCGGACGGCGTGGTCGTGCCCTGCATGGGCGGGCCGGAGCTGCTCGCGCCGTTCGCGGAGCACGCCCGCGAGGGGACGGTCCTCGCCGCCAACCTCACGATCGTCTCCGGGATGGGCGGCAGCCCGCGCACTCTCGCCGCGGACCTCGCGGGGGCGCGGGCGGCGGGGGCGACGGAGCTGCGGCTGTACCACGCGGGGCTGGCGTCGGACGCCGACCTGGAGGGGGTGCGTTCCGCGCTGGCCGCGCGCTGAGGGTGGTTGATCGCCGCGGGGGCCCGGGTCGTTCGCCGACCGCGGGCCCGTCGTGGTCGCCCGCGCCCCTTCGGGGGCGCGTTCCGCTGTCACCCCGGCTTTCTTTGCCGGAAGCATTGACGAAACATCACGGCGCTTCTACCTTCAACGCGTCGTACTTCGTACGTCATATATGAGACGCGATACGCGAGATCCCATACGTGAGATCCGATACGCGATTCGACGCGATTCCGAGAGGCGCGCATGACCTCTGTGCCCACGCCGATCCCCTCCCGCACGCAGTACGTGCTGGAGGAGATCAAACGCCGCATCCTCACCGGGAAGCTGACCCCGGGTCAGGCCCTGGTGGAGACCGAGCTCGCCGCGCAGTTCGGGGTCTCCAAGACCCCGGTCCGCGAGGCGCTGAAGACGCTGGCCGGCACCGGACTGGTCGTGATGAGCCAGTACAAGGGCGTCACGGTGCGCATGGTGGACGCGGACATGGCGCGCGAGGTCTACGACGTGCGACTGCTCCTGGAGCCCGAGGCACTCAAGCGCGCCGTGTGCCGCGGGGCCTCCCTGGACGCCGCGCGGGACGCCCTGGCCCGCGCCGACCGGGCGACGGACACCGCCGAACGGTCCCTGGCCAACCGCGAGTTCCACCGCGCCCTGTACCTGCCGTGCGGCAACCCGCTGCTCGGCCGGATGCTCGACGAGGTCCGCGACCAGGCGGCCCTCGTCTCCGCCGTCGCCTGGGCCGCCGACCCCTCCTGGGAGCGGGAGGCCGACGAGCACCAGGAGATCCTCCGCCTGGCCCTCGCCCGCGACGCGGACGGCGCCGCACGCGCCCTGCACGCACACATCGCGTCGTTCGTCGATCGGGCCTTCCCCCACTCCGCGGCCCACGAAGAGGACGGTCAGGCATGACAAGGACGTTCGAGACCCAGCGCGCGGCCCTGGCCGACGTCGTGGCCATCCCGGTGACCCCGTTCGCCGAGGACGGCACCGTCGACCCCGCCACCCACCGGGCCCTGCTGCGCCGGCTGCTCGACGCCGGCATCACCACCCTCACGCCCAACGGCAACACCGGCGAGTTCTACGCCCTCACCCCCGCCGAGCGCGGCCTGGTCACCGAGCTGACCGTCGAGGAGGCCGGCGACCGCGCCGCGATCCTGGTCGGCGTCGGCCACGACGTGCCCACCGCGGTCGCCTCCGCCCGGCACGCCCGCGACCTCGGCGCCACCATGGTGATGGTCCACCAGCCCGTCCACCCCTACGTCTCCCAGGCCGGCTGGATCGACTACCACCGGGCCGTCGCCCAGGCCGTACCCGAACTGGGCGTGGTGCCCTACATCCGCAACGCGCAGCTCACCGGCGCCCGCCTCGCCGAACTCGCCGACACCTGCCCCAACGTCATCGGCGTGAAGTACGCCGTGCCGGACGCGGCGAAGTTCGCCGCCTTCGCCCGCGACGCCGGCCTGGACCGCTTCGTGTGGATCGCCGGACTCGCCGAGCCGTACGCCCCCTCCTACTTCTCCGCCGGCGCCACCGGCTTCACCTCGGGGCTGGTCAACGTCGCCCCCGCGGTCTCGCTGAACATGATCGAGGCGCTGCGGGCCGGCGACTACCCGGCCGCCATGAAGGTCTGGGAGCAGATCCGCCGCTTCGAGGAGCTGCGCGCCGCCAACGGCTCCGCCAACAACGTCACCGTCGTCAAGGAGGCCCTCGCCTCACTCGGCCTGTGCCGCCGGGAGGTCCGCCCGCCCAGCTTCCCGCTGCCCGAGAGCGAGCGCGCCGAGGTCGCCGCCATCGCCGCCGGATGGTCCATATGAAGACACCCGAGCAACTCCGCAGCCACCAGTGGTACGGCACGGACGGACTGCGTTCCTTCAGCCACCGCGCCCGCACCCGCCAGCTCGGCTACCTGCCCGAGGAGCACCTCGGCAAGCCGGTCGTCGCGATCCTCAACACCTGGTCCGACATCAACCCCTGCCACGTCCACCTCCGCGACCGCGCGCAGGCCGTGAAGCGGGGCGTGTGGCAGGCGGGCGGCTTCCCGCTGGAATTCCCGGTCTCCACGCTCAGCGAGACCTTCCAGAAGCCGACCCCGATGCTCTACCGCAACATGCTCGCCATGGAGACCGAGGAACTGCTGCGGTCGTACCCGGTGGACGGGGCGGTCCTGATGGGCGGCTGCGACAAGTCCACGCCCGCCCTGCTGATGGGCGCCGCCAGCGTCGACCTGCCGGCCGTGTTCGTGCCCGCCGGGCCGATGCTCCCCGGGCACTGGCGGGGCGAGACCCTCGGCTCCGGCACCGACATGTGGAAGTACTGGGACGACAAGCGGGCCGGGCTCATCGGCGACTGCGAGATGCAGGAACTGGAGAGCGGCCTGGCCCGCTCGCCCGGCCACTGCATGACGATGGGCACCGCCTCCACGCTGACCGCCGCCGCCGAGGCCCTCGGTGTCACGGTCCCCGGCGCCTCCAGCATCCCGGCCGTCGACTCCGGGCACGACCGGATGGCCGCCGCGGCCGGACTGCGCATCGTCGAACTCGTCCGCCAGGACCGCAAGCTGAGCGACATCCTCACCGCGGACGCCTTCGAGGACGCCGTCACCACCGTCCTGGGCCTCGGCGGCTCCACCAACGCCGTGATCCATCTGATCGCCATGGCCGGCCGGGCGGGCGTCAAGCTCACCCTGGACGACTTCGACCGCATCGCCCGCACGGTCCCGGTCCTGGCCAACGTCCGCCCCGGCGGCCAGAAGTACCTCATGGAGGACTTCCACTTCGCCGGCGGACTGCCCGGGTTCCTCTCCCGCATCACCGACCTGCTCCACCTGGACCGGCCCACGGTGTCCCACGACACGCTGCGCGAACAGCTCCAGGGCGCCCTGGTCCACGACGACGACGTCATCCGGCCCCGCGGCAACCCGGTCGCGGCCGAGGGCGGGGTCGCCGTGCTGCGCGGCAACCTCTGCCCCGACGGCGCCGTGATCAAGCACATCGCCGCCGAACCGCACCTGCTGCGGCACACCGGCCCCGCCGTCGTCTTCGACGACTACCGGACCATGCAGCGCACCATCAACGACCCCGCCCTCGGCATCACCGCCGACAGCGTGCTCGTCCTGCGCAACGCCGGTCCCAAGGGCGGCCCCGGCATGCCCGAGTACGGGATGCTGCCCATCCCCGACCACCTGCTCAAGCAGGGCGTCCGCGACATGGTCCGCATCTCCGACGCCCGGATGAGCGGCACCAGCTACGGCGCCTGCGTACTGCACGTCGCCCCCGAGTCCTACGTCGGCGGCCCCCTCGCCCTGGTCCGCACCGGCGACCTGATCACCCTCGACGTCGAGGCCCGCACCCTCCGGCTCGAAGTGGACGACGCCGAGCTGGAACGCCGCCGCGCGGGCTGGACCCCGCCCCCGGCCCGGTACGAACGCGGCTACGGCGCCCTCTACAACGAACAGATCACCCAGGCCGACACCGGCTGCGACTTCGAGTTCCTCGCCCGTCCGGGCACCGTGCAGGACCCGTACGCCGGCTGACCCCAACCCCCCGGCACAAAAGCACCACCGCACACCCCTGCACCCGGAGAAAGCGCTTCCTGCACGACCCACGCACGACGTACCGAGAAACGGAGAACAGTCATGGCCCAAGCCGCAGCCGTGGCGAAACCGCCCGCGCCAGCGAGGCGGCGCCGTGCCTCCGCCACACCGCGCAGGCTCCCTTACCTGCTGATCGCCCCGGCGGGTCTGCTGATGCTGGGCTTCATCGCCTACCCGGTCATCAGCGTCTTCTACTACAGCCTCCAGGAGTACAACCCCACCAAACCGTGGCGGAACGGCTACGCGGGCTTCGACAACTTCACGAAGATCTTCACCGACGACCCGGTCTTCTGGGACACCCTCGTCTTCAGCGCCAAATGGGTCTTCGTCGAGGTCGGACTGCAGCTCCTGTTCGGACTCGCGCTGGCCCTGATCGTCAACCAGACCTTCGTGGGCCGGGGCCTGGGCCGCGCCCTGGTCTTCTCGCCCTGGGCCGTCTCCGGCGTCCTGACCTCCGCGATCTGGGTGCTGCTCTACAACTCCCAGACCGGCGTCACCCGCTACCTCGCCGACATGGGCATCGGCTCCTACGGCACCAGTTGGCTGTCGGACACCTCCACCGTCTTCTCGGCGGCGGTGGTCGCCGACCTCTGGCGGGGCGTGCCCTTCTTCGCGATCCTCATCCTCGCCGACCTCCAGTCCGTCTCCAAGGACCTCTACGAGGCCGCCGAGGTCGACGGGGCCAGCCGGATCAAGCAGTTCTGGCACATCACGCTGCCGCACCTGAAGGACGCGATCATCCTGTCCACGCTGCTGCGCGCGGTGTGGGAGTTCAACAACGTCGACCTGCTCTACACCCTGACCGGCGGCGGACCCGCGGGCGAGACCACCACCCTCCCGCTGTACATCGCCAACACCTCCGTCGAGTCCCACGACTTCGGCTACGCGTCGGCGCTGACCACCGTCGCGTTCGTGATCCTGCTCTTCTGCTCGATCATCTACCTGCGGCTGAGCAAGTTCGGAGGCGACAACAAGTGATCACCAAGGAAGCCACGGTGGCCGCCCCCGCCCCCGCCCCGGCCGCCCCCGCCCCCTCGCGCCCCTCGAAGAAGCGCCCCTCCTGGGACGAGGTCCCGCGCTGGCAGATCTATCTGCCGCTCGGCATCTACCTGGTCTTCACCCTCATCCCGTTCTACTGGATTCTGCTGTTCTCCCTGCGCCCGGCCGGCTCCACCTCCCTGGTGCCCTGGCCGATCACCTTCGACCACTTCGAGAAGGTCTGGACGGAACGCAGCTTCGGCACCTACTTCGGCAACAGCGTCCTGGTCGGCCTCGCCACCCTGGTGATGACCACGGTCGTCGCGCTGGCCGGCGGCTACGCCCTCGCCCGCTTCGACTTCAAGATCAAACGGGCGTTCATGCTGGCGCTGCTCTGCTCCCAGTTCGTGCCCGGCGCGCTGCTGCTGGTCCCGCTGTTCGAGATCTTCGCCAACCTGCAGATGCTGAACTCGCTGGGCAGCGTCATCATCGCCGAGACGGTCTTCCAGTTGCCGCTGTCGATGATCCTGATCAGCAACTTCATCAAGAACGTGCCGTACTCCCTGGAGGAGGCCGCCTGGGTCGACGGCTGCGGCCGGCTGCGGGCCTTCCGCATCGTCGTCCTGCCGCTGCTGCGCCCCGGTCTGATCGCGGTGGGCTCCTTCGCCTTCGTGCACTCCTGGAACCACTTCCTGTTCGCCCTGATGTTCCTCAACAACCAGAGCAAGCAGACCATCCCGGTCGGCCTCAACACCCTGATGAGCGCGGACAGCGTCGACCTCGGCGCGCTCGCCGCGGGCGGCATCATCGCGGCCGTCCCCGTCGTGATCGTCTTCGCCTTCATCCAGAAGTGGCTGATCACCGGCTTCAGCGCGGGGGCGGTGAAGGGGTGAACCCGATTCCCGTCGTCCTCGCCGGCGCCCGCGGCCACGGCCGCTGGCACGTCGCCAACCTGCGCCGCCTCCAGGGCGCGGGCCTGGTCCGCCTGGCCGGCATCTGCGAGCTGACCCCCCTCACCGAGGAGGAGTACGGCGCCGAACCGCCCGAGCAGTCCGCCGACCTCGGCGCCCTGCTGGACTCCACCGGCGCCCGGATCGCGGTGATCTGCACACCGATCCCGACCCACACCGACCTGGCGCTGACCGCCGCCCGCCGGGGCGTCCACCTGCTGCTGGAGAAGCCCCCGGCGCCGTCCTACGCCGAGTTCCGGCGGATGGCCGACGGGGTCGCCGAGGCCGGCGTGGCCTGCCAGATCGGGTTCCAGTCGCTGGGCTCGCACGCCGTGCCCGCGATCCGGGACCTGGTCGCCCGGGGCGCCATCGGCGAGGTCACCGGGATCGGCGGGGCCGGCGCCTGGGTCCGCGACGAGGCGTACTTCCGGCGGGCGCCCTGGGCCGGGCGGCGCCGGATGGGCGGCGCCGACGTGGTCGACGGGGCGCTGACCAACCCCCTCGCGCACGCCGTCGCCACCGCCCTGGCGCTGGGCGGCGGCACCCGCGCCGAGGACGTCACCCTCATCGAGACCGAGCTGAACCGCGCCAACGACATCGAGGCCGACGACACCTCCTGCGTCCGGGTCACCACCGCGGCGGGCCCGCGGATCACCGTCGCCGCCACCCTGTGCGCCGAACGCGCCGACGAGCCGTACGTCCTGGTGCACGGCACCCAGGGCCGGATCACCTTCTGGTACAAGCAGGACCGCGTCCTGCTCCAGCGGGCCGGCCACGGCCCCGAGGAGTACGAGTACGGCCGCACCGACCTGCTGGAGAACCTCCTCGACCACCTGACCACCGGCGCCGCCCTGCTGGTGCCGCCGGAGACGACCGGCGCCTTCATGCGGGTCGTCGAGGCCATCCGGCGCGCCCCCGACCCCGAGCCGCTGCCCGCCTCCGCCTGGCACCGGATCGACACCGAGCGCCGCCGGGTGGTCCCCGGCGTCGACGCCCTGGTCGCGGGCGCCGCCGACACCCTCGCCCTCTACTCCGAGCAGGGCGCCCCCTGGGCGCCGCCCGTGCGGCACCCGCAGAAAGAGGTGAGCACCCGATGACCGGCACCGACTCCCCGGTCCTGCGCGTCGCGGGCCGCCCCGTGGCCCGGTACGTGGTCCGGCCCGAGCTGCCCGCCCGGCTCTCCCCGCGCCCGTACCTGCACCCCGTCACCACCCTGGCCGGCACGGCGGTCACCGAGTCCGGCCCCGCCGACCACCTCCACCACCTCGGCGTCGGTGTCGCCGTCCCCGACGTCGAGGGGCACAACTTCTGGGGAGGGCGCACCTACGTCCGCGACCGGGGCCCGACCGAGCTGGACAACCACGGCACCCAGCGGCACACCGCCTTCCAGCTCCGCGACCCCGACGGGTTCGTGGAGGAACTGCGCTGGGTCGCCGCCGGTGCCGAACTGCTCCGCGAGCGCCGTACCGTCGCGGCCACCGAACTCACCGACCGGGCCTGGGCGCTGGACCTCACCTTCTCCCTCACCAACGTCACCACGGGCGCCCTGACCATCGGCAGCCCCGCCACCAACGGCCGGCCCGGCGCGGCCTACGGCGGGTTCTTCTGGCGGGCCCGCAAGGAGGCCACCGCCCCGGAGGTCTTCACCGCCGGCCGTGAGGGCGAGAAGGAGGTCCACGGCACCGCCGCCGACTGGCTGGCCCTGACCGGCTCCGCCTGGTCCCTGGTCTTCGCCGGCGCCACGCTGCGCACCCGCCGCGACCCGTGGTTCGTACGCACCGAGGAGTACCCGGGCGTCGGCTCCTCCCTGGCCCACGACGAACGGCTCACCGTCGAGCCCGGCGACACCCTGGTCCGCCGGATCGTCACCGTCGTCGCCGACGGCCGCCTGGACCGGCAGGACGCCGCCGCGCTGGTCCGCAAGGCGGTGACCACGTGACCACGTACACCAACCCGGTGCTGAACGCCGACTGGTCCGACCCGGACGTGGTCCGCGTCGGCGACGACTTCTACCTGACCGCCTCCAGCTTCGGCCGGGTCCCCGGCCTGCCCCTGCTGCACTCCCGGAACCTGGTCGACTGGACCCTCGTCGGCCACGCCCTGGACCGCCTCGAACCGGCCGCCGCGTTCGCCGTGCCCCGGCACGACTGCGGGGTGTGGGCGCCGTCCCTGCGCCACCACGCCGACCGCTTCTGGATCTTCTGGGGCGACCCCGACCACGGCGTCTTCCAGGTCAGCGCCCCCGAGATCCGGGGCCCCTGGACCCGCCCGCACCTGGTGAAGGCCGGGCGGGGCCTGATCGACCCGTGCCCGCTGTGGGACGACGAGACCGGGGAGGCGTACCTCGTGCACGCCTGGGCCCGGTCCCGGTCCGGCGTCAAGAACCGGCTCACCGGCCACCGGATGCACCCCGACGGCACCGGACTCCTCGACGACGGCAAGGTGATCGTCGACGGCGACCGCATCCCCGGCTGGTTCACCCTGGAGGGCCCCAAGCTCTACCGCCACGACGGCTGGTTCTGGATCTTCGCCCCCGCCGGGGGCGTCGAGACCGGCTGGCAGGGCGCCTTCCGCTCCCGCGACTTCTTCGGACCGTACGAGGAACGGGTCGTCCTGGAGCAGAAGGACACCGACGTCAACGGCCCCCACCAGGGCGGATGGGTGCGCACGGCGGCCGCGGAGGACTGGTTCCTGCACTTCCAGCAGCGCGGCGCGTACGGCAGGGTCGTCCACCTCCAGCCGATGCGCTGGGACGCTCAGGGCTGGCCGGTCCTCGGCGACGACGGCGCTCCCGTCGGCTCGCACCGGCGTCCCGCGCTGCCGCCGCAGGTGCCGGCCGCGCCCGCCACCGACGACGACTTCCCCGGCGGACGGTACGGCCGCCAGTGGCAGTGGACCGCCAACCCCCGCGAGGGCTGGGCCACCCAGCACTCCGGGGACGGGCTGCGGCTGACCTGCGTCCGCTCGGCCGACGCGCACGACCTGCGCCGACTGCCGAACGTCCTCACCCAGCGGCTGCCCGGCCTGCCCGGCGCGGTCGAGGTCGAACTCCGCCTCGACAGCGAGGAACCCGGCGCGCGGGCCGGGCTGGCGGTCCTCGGGGACGCGTACTGCTGGATCGGGCTCCAGCGGGGCGCGGACGGAGCGGTGCACCTGGTGCACCGGTTCGCCGAGACGGTCGCCGACGCCGAACGGGACGCCGGCCACTCCCGGCCCGCCCCGCGAGGACGCGTCCGCCTGCGCGTCGAGCTGGGCGCCGGGGCCCGCTGCCGGTTCACCTACGACCTCGGCGAGGGCCCGCGCCCCTCCGGCCAGGTCTTCGCCGCCACCCCCTGGCGCTGGGTCGGCGCCCTGCTCGGCCTGTTCGCGCTCGCCCCGGACGGGGCGGGACACGCCGGCACCGCCACGTTCACCCGGTTCCGGATCACCACCACCCACTGACTTCCCCCCACGCCCCTGGCACGGCACGTGCAACCTCGCTCGACTCATCCGCTCGATCTCGAAGAAGAGAGCCGACCAATGAAGACCAGCAATCGCAGCAGCAGCCCCCGCAGGCGCCGGACGTCGGCCGCCGTCGCCCTGGGCGCCGTACTCGCGCTGACCGCCACCGCCTGCGGAGACGACGGCAGCGGAGCGGGTGGCGACAAGGGCGCCGAGGGCAGCGGCAAGGGCAAGATCGTCTTCTGGGACAACAACGGCGGTGTCCGCACCGACGTCTGGAAGACGATCATCGCCGACTTCGAGAAGGCCAACCCGGACATCGACGTCGAGTACGTCGGGATCGCCTCCACCGAGTACCAGTCCAAGGTCGACACCGCCATCCAGGGCGGCGGCCTGCCGGACGTCGGCGGTGTCGGCGCGGCCATGCTCGCCGGGTTCGCCGCGCAGAACGCGCTGGACCCGCTGGACGACCGGCTCGCGAAGTCCGCCCTGGACGGCAAGCTCAACGAGGACATGGTCGAGTCGCTGAAGGCGGCCGGCGGCGGCGACGGCACGCTGTACTCGGTGCCGACCTCCGCCAACAACGGCGTCCTCTACTACCGCACCGACCTGTTCGACAAGGCCGGCCTGAAGGAACCCACCTCCTGGGACGCGTTCTTCGAGGCCGCCGAGAAGCTCACCGACAAGGGCAAGAACCAGTTCGGCTACACCATCCGCGGCGGCGCCGGCTCGATCGCCCAGGCCCTGGACGCGATGTACGGCCAGTCCGGCATCACCTCGTTCTGGGACTCCTCCGGCAAGAAGACCACCCTCAACGACCCGAAGAACGTGGAGGCGCTGGAGAAGTACGCCGCCCTCTACAAGAAGGTCACCCCCGCCGCCGACCTCAACAACGACTTCACCAAGATGGTCGCGCAGTGGGACTCCGGCACGATCGGCATGCTCAACCACAACCTGGGGTCGTACCAGGACCACGTGAAGGCGTTCGGCGCGGACAAGTTCCGCGGCATTCCGCAGCCGGTCGGCTCCACGGGCAAGCGGGTGCAGGTCTCCAACCCGGTGGACGGGCTCGGTCTGTTCAAGAGCAGCAAGAACAAGGAAGCCGCCTGGAAGTTCATCGAGTTCGCCACCTCGCACCAGCAGAACTCCAAGTTCAACGAGTCGGCGGGCCAGGTGCCGGCCAACAACGACGCGGCGAAGGACGCGTGGATCTCCAAGGCGGAGCCCACGAAGCTGGCGGCCGAGGCGCTGACCGACGGTTCCACGACGATCGTGCAGTTGCCGTACTACCTGCCGGACTGGAACACCGTCTCCAAGGCCGACAACGAGCCGAACTTCCAGAAGGTGCTGCTCGGGAAGATGACGGCGAAGGCGTTCCTGGACGGGATGGCCGAGGAGCTGAACGCGGCGCAGGCGGAGTGGGACGAGCAGAAGGGGTGATCCTCTTCGGTTCCGCCGCGGGCGGTCCGTGGTTCTCGGACCGCGGGCCGTCCGTGGTCGACCGCGCCCGCCCGGCGCAGCCGCACATCGATCCAGCCCCGCGCCCCTGGTCGTTCCGTTCGCCCTCGCCGAAAGGTTCACCGGCATGTCGCTCAGCCGCAGACAGCTCACCTCGGCCGCAGTCGCCTCCGTTCCGCTCGTTCTCGCCGGTGCCGGTGCCGCTCGCGCACATGAATCGCGGACGCTCCACATCGCCGGGGATTCCACCGCCGCCCAGAAGTACGCCGACGCCGCGCCCGAGACCGGGTGGGGAATGGCCCTGCCGTTCTTCGTGCGGAAGGGAATGCCCGTCGTCAACCACGCGGTGAACGGGCGGAGTTCGAAGAGCTTCGTCGACGAGGGGCGGCTGGAGGTGATTCTGGGAGAGATCCGGCCGGGGGACCTGCTGCTCGTGCAGTTCGGGCACAACGACGAGAAGAAGGAGGACCCCTCCCGGTACACCGAGCCCTGGTCGACGTATCAGCAGTACTTGCGGATGTACGTCGACGGGGCCCGGGACCGCGGTGCGCGGCCGGTGCTGGCCACCTCCGTCGAGCGGCGCCGGTTCGACGCCGCGGGGACCGCGCAGCCCAGCCACGGGGAGTACCCGGCGGCGGTACGGGCGCTCGCCGCCGAGGAGGGCGTGGCGCTGCTGGACGTGCAGGCGCTGTCGCTGGCGCTGTGGCAGCGGCTCGGCGCGGAGGCGACCAAGACGTACTTCAACTGGACCGCGACCGAGCAGGACAACACGCACTTCAACCCGCCGGGCGCGATCGAGGTCGCCCGGATCGTCGCGCGGGAACTGCTGCGCACCCGTGTACTGGCCCACCGGGACGTGCGTCGGCTGGACGCCGACATCCCCGTGTCCTGGATCGACTGGCCCGCGTAACCCACAGAATCTTCGCAGAAGGAGAGCCGCACCATGAACAGACGTGTATGGCATGGGCATGCCATGAAGAGGGCGACCGTTCTGGCGGGCTGCACGGCCGTCGTGCTGAGCCTGGCCGGCGTCCCCGCCCAGGCCCACGGCCACCACCGCGACCCCGCCCGGCAGACGCTGCCGGCCGGGGACGGGTGGGCCGCCCAGGGCACCGGCACCACCGGCGGGGCCGCCGCCGAGGCCGGACGGGTGTTCACCGTCAGCACCTGGGCCGAGTTCAAGCAGGCCCTGGCCGTCCAGGGCACCGCGCCCCGGATCATCAAGGTGAAGGGCACCATCGACGCCGTCTCCGAGGGCTGCGAGGCGTTCGCCGTACCCGGCTACGACTTCGACGCCTACCTGGCGAAGTACGCGCCCGGGACCTGGGGTCTGGACACCGATCTGAGCGCCGAGCCCGACGACAGCCCGGAGGGGCTGCGCCGCGCCTCCGCCGCCCGGCAGGACCAGGCCATCAAGGCCGGCGTGCCCGCCAACACCACCATCGTCGGCGTCGGCCGCGACGCCGGCCTCAAGGGCGCGAGCCTCCAGATCAAGGGCGTCGACAACGTCATCGTCCGCAACCTGGCCTTCGAGAGCCCCGTCGACTGCTTCCCGCAGTGGGACCCGACCGACGGCGCCAAGGGCAACTGGAACTCCGAGTACGACAGCGCCGTCGTCTACGGCTCCACCCATGTGTGGCTGGACCACAACACCTTCACCGACGGCGAGCACCCGGACAGCGCCGCCCCGACCTACTTCGGCATGCTCTACCAGCAGCACGACGGGCAGTTGGACATCGTGCGCGGCGCCGACCTGGTCACCGCGTCCTGGAACGTCTTCACCGAGCACGACAAGACGATCCTGATCGGCAACAGCGACAGCGAGTCCACGGCCGTCGGCGACCGCGGGCACCTGCGGGTGACCTTCCACCACAACCTGTTCAAGAACCTCGTCGAGCGCGCCCCCCGGGTCCGCTTCGGCCAGGTCGACGTCTACGACAACCACTTCGTGGCCGGCGACGACTACTCCTACAGCTTCGGCATCGGCAAGGAGTCCGCGCTGGTCGCCGAGCACAACGCCTTCACCCTGCCCGCCGGGATCAGCCCCGCGAAGGTGCTGAAGAGGTGGAACGACGCGCCGGTGACCGCCGCCCACAACCGCGTCAACGGCCGGACCGTGGACCTGATCGCCGTGCACAACGCGGAGATCCCCGCCGAGACCCTGCGCTCCGGCGCGGGCTGGACGCCGACCCTGCGCACCAAGGTCGACCCGGCGAAGGCCGTCCCCGCCCTCGTCGGCCGCGGCGCGGGCGCGGGCAAGCTGCGCTGACGCACCCCCGAACCGGGCCGGGGCGACCGCACCGCCCCGGCCCACCCGCGCCCCGAAGGAGCACCCGCATGCACCGACCTCCCCTGACCCGCCGGGGTTTCCTCCTGGCGACCGCCGGCACGGGCGCCGCCCTCGCCCTCACCGCCGGGCCCGCCTCGGCCCGCCCCCGCCCGTTCGGCCGGTACGGCTCCCCGGCCGCCCGCCGCACCCCGAAGACCCTCTACGTCGACCCGCGCGGCCGGGGCGACTTCACCTCCGTGCGGGCCGCCGTCACCGCCGCCACCGGCAGCGGATGGACCCTGGTCCTCGCCCCCGGCACCTACCGCGAGACGGTCGCCGTCGACGCCACCCGCACCGACACCACCTGGATCGGCGCCTCCGAGGACCCCCGCGACACCGTCATCGTCTACGACAACGCCGCCGGCACCCCCAAGCCGGACGGCTCGGGCACCTACGGCACCAGCGGCTCGGCCACCACCACCGTGCAGGCCGACGGCTTCACCGCCCGCTGGATCACCTTCGCCAACGACTGGCTGCGCGCCGACCACCCCGACTACACCGGCACCCAGGCCGTCGCCCTCAAGGCGCAGGGCGACCGCACCGCCTTCTTCCACTGCCGGTTCCTCGGCCACCAGGACACCCTGTACGCCGACACCCGCGCACTGGACCACTTCGCCCGCCAGTACTACGCCCACTGCTACGTCGAGGGCGACGTCGACTTCGTCTTCGGCCGGGCGACCGCCGTCTACGAGCGCTGCCACTTCCGCACCCTGGTCCGCACCGACCTGGCCGCCGCCCCGTACGGCTTCGTGTTCGCGCCGTCCACGGCGGGCGCCAACCCGCGCGGCTACCTGGTGACGGACAGCAGGATCAGCAGCGAGGCCCCCGACGGCTACTACAAGCTGGCCCGGCCCTGGGTGCCCAGCTCCGACCTCACCGCCCGCCCGATGCTCACCGTCCGCGACACCCACCTCGGGGCGGGCATCGACGCGGTCGCGCCGTACGCCGACATGCGGGACGCCTACCCGTGGCAGGAGCAGCGCTTCCGGGAGTACCGCAACACAGGTCCCGGCGCCGCGGTCACCGTCCCCGAGAACCGGCCCCGGCTCACCCGTGCCGAGGCCGCCGCACACACCCGCCGGGCCTACCTCGGCGACTGGCGGCCGGATGCCCGCTGAGCTGCCCGGTCTCCACCCGGCGCTCATGGCGGAGCTGACCTTCCCGCTGGCCTGGGGGAGCGCGCCGGTCCGGGACTTCGCGCGGTGGCGGAGGCTGGCCCGCGCCAAGGTCGAGGAACACCTCTTCGTCGACCGGCAGGACGCCACGCCGTACGCCCCCCGGTTCTCGGCCCGCGCGGACGGGGACGGCTACCGGCGGGAGCTGGTCACCGTCTCCCTCACCCGCTACGCCCGGGTCCGCGGCGCCCTGCTCACCCCGCACGGCCCCGGGCCCTTCCCCGCCGTGCTGCTCCTGCACGACCACGGCTCCCGCTTCGACATCGGCAAGGAGAAACTGGTTAGGCCCTGGTACGACGGCACCCGGCGCGGCGCCGCCGAGGAGTGGGCGGCCCGGCACTTCGACGGCCGCTTCCCGGGCGACGAACTCGCCCGGCGCGGCCATGTGGTGCTCTGCTTCGACGCCTACGGCTGGGGCGACCGCGAGCCCCTCGCCTACGAACGCCAGCAGGCCCTGGCGAGCACCCTGCTGCACCTCGGCAGCTCGCTGGCCGGGCTGCTGGCCCGCGAGGACGAACGCGCCGCCGGGTTCCTCGCCTCCCTCGACCGGGTGGACGCCCGGCGGGTCGCCACCCTCGGGTTCTCCATGGGCGGCTTCCGCGCCTGGCAGACCGCCGCGCTCAGCGACGCCGTCACCGCCGGGGCCTGCGTCTGCTGGATGTCCGGCCTGAAGGGGCTGCTGGTGCCGGGCGGCAACACCCTGCGCGGCCAGTCGGCGTTCCACCTGCTGCACCCCGGGCTGGCCCGGCACCTCGACCTGCCCGACGTGGCGAGCATCGCCGCGCCCAAGCCGATGCTGTTCCTCGGCGGTGCCCAGGACCCCCTGTTCACCGCCGAGGGCGTCCGCACCGCCTACGACAGGCTGCGCGCCGTCTGGGGCTCCCTGGGTGCGGCCGGCCGGCTGCGAACGGAGCTGTGGCCGGACACCGGCCACGCCTTCCCCGCGCGGATGCAGGACGAGGTGTTCACCTGGCTCGCCGCCCAGCCGTAGGTGACGTCAGAGGCATTCCTTGCGTGGCGGAGGGGGAAATCCTTCGCTCCCTGGTCGCCGCCCGCCGGGAAAGGGTCGCCGTCCGATCAAGGACTCCTCACGCGAAGTCGCCCGCCACCGACAGGCGTTCGGAACCGGCGGTCCCGGTCGCGGCGTACCGGTCGCCGTACGCGTCCCGGGTGGGGCCCCGGTGGTCGTACTGCCCGGCGAAGACCCACTCGCCCGCCGGGACCGTGCGGCCCTCCTTGAGCGTCCAGGTGTAGACCAGGAAGCCGTCCCGCTCGGCGACCGTGAAGGCGAAGTCGTCCTCGGGCAGCGACCGCCAGGCGCCGGTGGAGGCCACGCCGCCGTTCAGCGCCACCCGCAGCTCCACGGTGAGCGCGGTCAGTTCCGCGGAGGTCTTGAGGGTGACGTTGCTCTGCGCCCAGTAGTCGTGGCTGCCCGGGTCCACCGAGCCGTCCGACCACAGCGGACCGTCCGCCACCCCGGGGGCGGCCGGCGGCCGGACGGTGGACGCCTCCTCTTCGGGGGTCCGCGCGGCCCCGGTCTCCGGTGCCGGGGGGGCGGGCGGCGCGGCGGCCCGGCCGGTGGCGTCCGCCGTCGCGGTGCGCGAGGGCGTCGGCTCGGGGGCCGGCGGCGGGGCGGCGGACGCGGAGGTGGCCGCCGGGGTGGGGGAGGCGACGACCACGCGCTGCGGGGGAGCGTCGTCCCGGACCGCGGCGGCGACCCCGAAGCCGCCGGCCGCCAGCACCCCGGCCACCGCGGCCGTCGCGCCGGCCACCCGGGCCCAGCCCGCCGCCGGCCGGGGCGTCCCGCGGTGGCCGGGCCGGTCCTGGGCGGCCATGCCGCGCTCCACCCGGGCCAGGATGCGGGCCCGGTCGGGTTCGTGCGCGCCGGCCGCCTCGTGCAACCGGGCGCGCAGTTCCTCGTGCAGGTCGCCTCGCGCGGTCATCCGGTCCCTTCCGCGGTGCTGCCCGTCCGTGCGATCGCCGCGTGCACCGTCCGCGCCGCCTCCCGGCCGCCGAGCCGCCGCTGCAACTCGGCCATCCCCTTCGACGTCTGGCTTTTCACCGTACCCACCGAGACACCCAGGGCGAGCGCGGTGTCCTTCTCCGAGAGGTCGAACGCGTGCCGCAGCACCACGCAGGCCCGCTTGCGGAACGGCAGCCCGCGCAGCGCCTCCTGCACGTCGACGACGCCGGGCACGTCCGGGTTCTCCGCCCTCTCCTCGCGCTGCGACCAGAACAGGGCGATCCGGCGGCGCTCGCGCACCGCGCTGCGCACCCGGGTGCGGGCCAGGTTGGCGACCACCCCGCGGGCGTACGCCACCGGGTGCTCGGCCGCGCGGACCCGGTCCCAGCGGTGCCAGAGCGCCAGCAGGGCGTCGGCCGCCAGGTCGTCGGCGCTGTCCCGCTCGCCGGTCAGCAGGTGGGCCAGCCGGGCGAGTTCGGCGTAGTGGCGCTCGAAGAAGGCGTGGAACTCCGCGGAGGCCGCGTCGTCGGCGACTGTCCTCACGGGCGTCTCCCCTCCCGGCGGCGGACCCGGCGTCGAACAGCCGTACGCCGGGCGGGACCGGCACTGTAGCAGCGTCCCGCCCGGGGCCGTACGGCGCGTCGAACGCCGTGTGGCCCGCCGAACCCGGTTTCCGCCACCCGGGGAGCGCCCCGCTAGCCGGTCAGGGCGGCCTCCATCATCGCCTTGGCCACCGGCGCCGCCAGGCCGTTGCCGCTGACCTCCGAGCGGGCCGCGTCGGACTGCTCGACCATGACCGCCACGGCCACCTCCTGGCCGGTGGAGGACTCGGCGTAGGAGGTGAACCAGGCGTACGGCGTCTTGCTGTTGTTCTCGCCGTGCTGGGCCGTGCCGGTCTTGCCGCCCACGGTCACGCCGTCGATCCGGGCGTTGGAGCCGGTGCCCTCCTCGACCACCGTGCGCATCGCCGAGCGCAACTGCCCGGCGGTGGAGGAGCTGACGATCCGCTGCGTGTCCGCGCCCTTGTCGTAGTCCTGGAGCACATCGCCGCCGGCGTCGGTGGTCCGCGACACCATGTGCGGGGAGACCAGCTTGCCGTCGTTGGCTATCGCCGCCGACACCATGGCCATCTGCAGCGGGGTCGCGGTCACGTCGAACTGGCCGATACCCGACAGGCCCGTCTGCGCCTCGTCCATGCCCTTCGGGTAGACGCTGGGGTAGGCCCGCACCGGCACGTCCTGCGTCTCGTCGTTGAAGCCGAACTTCTCGGCCATCGCCCGCACCTCGTCCTGGCCCAGGTCGACGGCCATCTTCCCGAACACGTTGTTGCACGAGTACCGCAGCGCGGTGCGGATGGTGGCGTTCTCGCAGGGGGCGTTGGGGTTCTCGTTGGACAGCGGGGTGACGGTGCCCGGCAGCGTGTACGGGTCCGGGCTGTCGGTCGCCTCGTCCACCGAGCCGTACAGCCCGTCCTCCAGCGCCGCCGCCGCCACGACCAGCTTGAACGTGGAACCGGGGGGCAGCGGTTGGCGCAGCGCCCGGTTGGTGAGCGGCTTCTCCGCGTCCCCGGTGAGCCGCTTCCACGCCTTCCCGGCGGTGTTGGCGTCGGTCAGCGACGACGGGTCGTAGGACGGGGTGGAGACGACCCCGAGTATCTTCCCGGTCTCCGGGTCGATCGCGACGGCCGCGCCCTTGGTGTCGCCGAGCGCCTCGAACCCGGCCTTCTGCACCGCCGGGTCGATCGTGGTCACCACGTCGCCCGGGTCGGCCCGCCGGCCGGTGACGGTGTCCAGCACGCTTCTGAGCCGCGGGTCGGTGCCGTTGAGCAGGTCCTGGTAGATGCCCTCCAACTGGGTGGGAGCGTACGCCTGCGAGGCGTAGCCGGTCACCGCCGCGTACAGCTCGCCGTCCTGGTACGTGCGCTTGTACGCGAGGTCGCCGGTGGTGGTCCGGGCCGAGCCGGTGACCGACTCGCCGGCCACGACGATGTCGCCGAGCGGCTCGGCGTACGTCTCGATCGCCCGGCGCCGGTTGTCCTTGTCGTCCGCGAGGGCCTGGCCTTCGTAGAACTGCACCCAGGTGGCCCTGACCAGCAGAGCGAACACCAGGAACAGCGTGAAGACCGCCGCCCGCCTGATCGTCTTGTTCATCCCGCCGACAAGACGAACGAGTCCCGGTGATTCGTTCCCGTCCACCCGGGTCCGGGACGATTTCTCATCGTCCGTTCATGTCGCGCTGCCGCCGGCCCGGGATCAGAGCCTTCTGGTGGCCAGGGTCAGCCGGTCCCGGGCGTCGAACAGGGCGTCCTTGACCATCTGCTCGTGCGCCGGGGTCAGCCGCGCCACCGGCACCGAGCAACTGATGGCGTCCCGCGCGGGGGTGCGGTAGGGGATCGCCACGCCGAAGCAGCGCAGCCCCAGCGTGTTCTCCTCGCGGTCCACGGCGAAGCCCTGCTCGCGCACCTGGTGCAGCTCCTCGATGAGCTTCTCCCGGTCGGTGATGGTGTGCTCGGTCAGCGCCGGCAGCGTCTCCGGCAGCAGCTTGCGGACCTGCTCGTCGGAGCAGGTGCTGAGCAGGGCCTTGCCCAGCGAGGTGGAGTGGGCGGGCAGCCGGCGGCCCACCCGGGTGAAGGGGCGCAGGTAGTGCTGGGACTGCCGGGTGGCCAGGTAGACCACGTTGGTGCCGTCCAGACGGGCCAGGTGGATGGTCTCCGTGGTGTCGTCGGAGAGCCGGTCCAGCGTCGGCCGGGCCGCCGCGACCACCTCGTCGCCGTCGATGTAGGAGGTGCCGACCAGCAGCGCCCGTACGCCGATGCCGTACCGCGTGCCGGTGGCGTCCGTCTCCACCCAGCCCAGCTCGACCAGGGTGCGCAGCAGCATGTAGAGGCTGGACTTGGGATAGCCGACGGCCTCCTGCACCGCGGCCAGCGAGTGCATGCCGGGGCGCCCGGCGAAGTACTCCAGCAGTTCCACCGTCCGCACCGCGGACTTGACCTGCGCTCCGCCGCCTGTCTCGCCTGCCGACATCGCCCTTGACCCCTTCGTTGGACGGGAAATAGTCTCCTACGTATTCACCCATAGAGACAGCGTTCAGTATATCGAACGTCCCTAGATCTGGAGGGACCCGCGGTGGCAGCAGCACCAGTCTGGAGCGTCGACCCCCGTACCGGGAAGCAGCGGGAACAGGTCGCGGTGGAGGCCACGGCCCAGGAGGTGGACGCCGCCGTCCGCGCCGCGCACGCCGCGCGGGAGGCCCTCGCGGACCGCGCCGTCCGCGCCGCCTTCCTGCGCACGGCCGCCGACGAGCTGGCGGCCGCCAAGGAGGGCCTGGTCGAGGTGGCGGACGCCGAGACCGCCCTCGGCCCGGTCCGGCTCGGCGGCGAACTCGCCCGCACCTGCTACCAGTTGCGGGCCTTCGCCGGCATCGTCGACGAGGGCGCCTTCCTCGACGTCGTCATCGACCACCCCGACGACACGGCCACCCCGCCCGTCCCCGACCTGCGCCGCTACAAGGTGCCGCTCGGGGTCGTCGCGGTCTACTCGGCCTCCAACTTCCCCTTCGCCTTCTCCGTCCCCGGCGGCGACACCGCCAGCGCCCTCGCGGCCGGCTGCCCGGTCGTGGTCAAGGCCCACCCCGACCACCCGGCCCTGTCCGAGCTGGTCGCCGCGGTGCTGCGGCGGGCCGCCACCGCGCACGGCATCCCCGAGGGCGTCCTCGGCCTGGTGCACGGCTTCGAGGCCGGCCTGGAGCTGATCAAGCACCCGCTGGTCGCCGCCGCCGGGTTCACCGGTTCGGTGCGCGGCGGACGCGCCCTGTTCGACGCCGCTGCCGCCCGCCCGGTCCCGATCCCCTTCCACGGCGAACTCGGCTCGCTGAACCCGGTCGTCGTCACCGAGGCCGCCGCCGCCGAACGCGCCGAGGCGATCGGCACCGGCCTGGCCGGGTCGATGACCCTGGGCGTCGGCCAGTTCTGCGTCAAGCCCGGCCTGGTGCTGGTGCCGTCCGGCGCGGCCGGCGACGGCCTGGTGAAGTCCCTGACCGACGCCGTCAGCGACACCGACGGCGGGGTGCTGCTCGACCACCGGATGCGGGACAACTTCGTCGCGGGCGTCGCCGAGCGGGCCGCGCTGCCCGACGTGGAGGCCCCGGTGACGCCGGGCGCGGGCGGCGAGCACAGCGTCAGCCCCGGGTTCCTGACCGTGCCGGCGGCCCGGCTCGCCGCCGAGGGCGAGCACGACCTGCTGCTGGAGGAGTGCTTCGGGCCGGTCACCGTGGTCGCCCGCTACCAGGACGAGACGGAGGCCAAGGCGGTCCTGTCCCGGCTGCCGGGCAACCTCACCGCCACCGTCCAGCTCTCCGAGGCGGAGGCGGCCGGCCAGGGCCGGGGCACCGAGATCCTCGCCGAACTCACCCCGCTCGCGGGCCGCGTCCTGGTCAACGGCTGGCCCACCGGCGTAGCCGTCGCCCCCGCCCAGCACCACGGCGGGCCCTACCCGGCGACGACCTCCACCTCCACCTCGGTCGGCGGCACGGCCATCGAGCGGTGGCTGCGCCCGGTCGCGTACCAGAACACCCCGGAGGCGCTGCTGCCGCCGGAGCTGCGCGACGACAACCCGCTGGGGCTGCCGCGCCGGTTCGACGGGCGACTGGAGCGCCAGGACCGGGCCGTATAAGGCCGGCTTGGGGAAATCGCGCGGATTTAACGGATGGACGAGGGGTCCCGGGGGCCGCACAGTAAGGCCATGGAGACCTTCGAGACCCTCGTCCGTGCCGAGTTCGACCCGAAGAACACCTATCTGAACACCGCCAGCCTGGGCCTGCTGCCGGCCCGTACGGTGGCCGCGATGCGGGAGGCGATCGCGTCCCTGGCGGCCGGGCAGCCCTCCGACATGTTCGCCGACGTGGAGGCGGCCCGCGCCGCCTTCGCCCGGATCGCCGGGGTGCCCTCCACCCGGGTGGCCGCCGGCGCGTCCGTCGCCGTCCACGGCGGCCTGATCGCCGCCGCGCTGCCCGCGGGCGCCGAAGTCCTCACCGCCGAGGGCGACTTCGCCTCCCTGGTCAACCCCTTCCACGCCCGCGGCGACCTCAAGGTCCGCGCGGTGCCGCTGGAGCGGATCGCCGAGTCGGTCGGCCCGGACACCGCCCTCGTCGCCGTCAGCTCCGTGCAGTCCGCCGACGGGCGGCTCGCCGACCTGACCGCGCTGCGCGAGGCCGCCCGGACGCACGGCGCGCGGACCTACGTGGACGTCTCCCAGTCGGCCGGCTGGCTCCCGCTGGACGCCGGCGGCTTCGACTTCGTCGCGCTCGTCGCCTACAAGTGGCTGCTCTGCCCGCGCGGCGTCGCCTTCCTCGTCGTCCCCGAGGACCTCGGCGGCCTGACCCCGCTGTTCGCGGGCTGGGCGGCGGGCGAGCACCCCTGGCGGAGCACCTACGGCCCGGTCACCGAGTACGCCCGCTCCGCCCGGCGGTACGACCAGAGTCCCGCGCTGCTGTCCTACACCGGCGCCCGGCACTCCCTCGCCCTGGTGGAGGAACTCGGCGTGGCGGCGGTGGGCGCCCACGACCTCGCGCTCGCCGACCGGTTCCGCGCCGGGCTGGCCGCGCTGGGCCACGAGCCGGTCGCCGCGCCCGGCTCCGCGATCGTCTCGGTGCCCGGGGCGGGCCACCGCCAGGCCGAGCTGAGCCGCGCCGGCATCGAGGTCGCCGACCGGGCGGGCAACCTCCGGGCCGCCTTCCACGTCTACAACACCGCCGCCGACGTCGACCGGCTGCTGGACGCGCTCTAGAACACGGACACGTACACCTGCACGAAGACGTACACCTGCACGAAGACGTGCACGGACACGACCGGGCCGGTGCCTCCCGTCCCGCAGGGTCCGGGGCACCGGCCCGCCGGCCGTCTCGGGCAGTCACCGCACCGGGGTGAAGTCCCGCGCGCCGATGAACTCGGGCCGGCGTACCGGCGCCGCGAAGGGCTCCACCGCCGCGTTCTCCACGCTGTTGAAGACGATGAAGACGTTGCTGCGGGGGAACGGCGTGATGTTGTCACCGGAGCCGTGCATGGCGTTGCAGTCGAACCAGGTCGCCGAGCCGGCCTTGCCGGTGAACAGCTTGATGCCGTACTCCGAGGCCATCCCGGTCAGCGCCTCGTCGGACGGCGTGCCCGCGTCCTGCATCTGCAGTGACTTCTTGTAGTTGTCCTTCGGCGTTGCTCCCGCGCACCCGAGGAAGGTCTTGTGCGACCCCGGCATGATCATGAGCCCGCCGTTGGTGTCGTAGTTCTCGGTCAGCGCGATCGAGACGGACACCGTGCGCATCCGGGGCAGCCCGTCCTCGGCGTGCCAGGTCTCGAAGTCGGAGTGCCAGTAGAAGCCGCTGGCCCCGAAGCCCGGCTTGACGTTGATCCGCGACTGGTGGACGTAGACGTCCGAGCCGAGGATCTGCCGGGCCCGGCCGACCACCCGCTCGTCGCGCACCAGCTCCGCGAAGACCTCGCTGATCCGGTGCACCTCGAAGACGGACCGGATCTCCTGGGACTTCGGCTCCACGATCGCGCGTTCGTCGGCGCGCACGCCCGGATCGCTCACCAGCCGGTTCAGCTCGTCCCGGTAGCCGGCGGCCTCGTCCTCGGTGAGCAGCTCCTGGACGGCGAGGAAGCCGTCGCGCTCGAAGGAGTGCAGGTCGGCCGGCCGGAACGGCCCCGGCGCGTCGGGGGCGCCCCACACGACCGGGTCCTGGCGGGGGGTGGCCACCTCGGTGGCGCCGCGGGTGGGGTACAGATCGGTGACGGTGGTCAGGGTCACGGCGGACTCACACCTCCTCAGGCTCGGTGAGCAGCGGATAGACGCCGTTCTCGTCGTGGTCCTCCCGTCCGGTCACGGGCGGGTTGAAGACACAGATGCAGTGGAAGTCCTCCTTGACCTTGAGCGTGTGCCGCTCGTGGCCGTCGAGGAGGTACATGGTGCCGGGCGTGATGCGGTACGTCTTCCCGGTCTCGCGGTCGGTCAGCTCGGCGTCGCCCTTGGTGCAGACGACGGCCTCGATGTGGTTGGCGTACCACATGTCGGTCGAGGTGCCGGCGTAGAGGATCGTCTCGTGCACGGAGAAGCCGACCCTCTCCTTGGCCAGGACGATGCGCTTGCTCTCCCAGGTGCCGGACGCGCTCTTCACGTGCCGGTCGGTGCCTTCGATCTCCTTGAACGAACGGACGATCACGGTGCTGCGATGCCTCCTAGGTGGGTGTTTCGCGGGACGCGCGGCCGCCGGGTCAGACGGTCTCGCGGACGGCGCGGGCGAGGATCTTCATGCCCTCGTCCAGCTCGTCGGGGGTGACGGTGAGGGCCGGGAGCAGCTTGACGACCTCGCTCTCCGGGCCGGAGGTCTCGATGAGCAGCCCGAGTTCGAAGGCGCGCTTGGCGATCCGGCCGGCGCGTTCCTTGTCGTGGAACTCGATGCCCCAGACCAGCCCGCGGCCCCGGTACTCCTTGATGTCGGCGAGGTTCTCCTCGGTGATGGAGATCAGGTGCTGTTCGAGCTGCTCGCCGCGGGTGCGGGTCTGCTTCTCCATCGCCGAGCCGTCCGCCCAGTACGTCTCCAGGGCGGCGGTCGCGGTGACGAAGGCGGGGTTGTTGCCGCGGAAGGTGCCGTTGTGCTCGCCCGGCTCCCACACGTCCAGCTCGGGCTTGAACAGGCACAGCGACATGGGCAGTCCGTAGCCGCTGATCGACTTGGAGACGGTCACGATGTCGGGGGTGATGCCCGCCTCCTCGAAGGAGAAGAACGCGCCGGTGCGCCCGCAGCCCATCTGGATGTCGTCGACGATCAGGAGCATGTCCCGCCGCTCGCACAGCTCGGCCAGGGCGCGCAGCCACTCGTGCCGGGCCACGTTGATGCCGCCCTCGCCCTGCACGGTCTCCACGATCACGGCGGCCGGCCGGTTCAGGCCCGAGCCCTGGTCCTCCAGGAGCCGCTCGAACCAGAGGAAGTCCTCGACCGTGCCGTCGAAGTAGTTGTCGAACGGCATGGGCGTGCCGTGCACCAGCGGGATGCCGGCCCCGGCGCGCTTGAAGGCGTTGCCGGTCACGGCGAGGGAGCCCAGCGACATGCCGTGGAAGGCGTTGGTGAACGACACGATCGCCTCGCGGCCCTTCACCTTCCGCGCCAGCTTCAGCGCGGCCTCCACGGCGTTGGTGCCCGTCGGGCCCGGGAACATGACCTTGTAGGGCAGGTCGCGGGGGCGGAGCACCAGGTTCTGGAAGGTCTCCAGGAAGCGGCGCTTGGCGGTGGTCGACATGTCGAGTCCGTGCGTGACGCCGTCCCGCTCCAGGTAGTCGATCAGCGCCCGTTTCAGCACCGGGTTGTTGTGCCCGTAGTTCAGCGATCCGGCTCCGGCGAAGAAGTCGAGGTACTCGTGGCCGTCCTCGTCGTACATGCGACTGCCGTGGGCGCGGTCGAAGACGGTGGGCCAGCCGCGGCAGTAGCTGCGTACCTCGGACTCCAGGGTCTCGAAGACACTCAGGTCGGGCTGGGTGATGGTCACGACGAAACGCTCCTCGTGGGTGAGGGGGGTGAGGGGGGTGAGGGAAGTCGAAGTCGGTCAGTGGTCCGGTGTCAGCGGGCGGACGACAGGGGGCCGATCCGGTAGAGGACCTCGGGCTCGTGCGGTCCGTCGGGGAACAGGCCGGCGTCGAACAGCACCTCGCGCTCCACCGCGGCGCCGTGGCGCTCGGCGAACGAGGTGAACAGCCGCCGCGAGGGGAGGTTGTCCGGGCTGATGGTGGTCTCCAGCGTGGTCAGCGCCTGTTCCGCCACCGTGCGGGCGACCAGACCGTCGAGCAGGGCGGCGGCGAGCCCGCGACCGCGGTACGCCGTGTCCACCGCCACCTGCCAGATGAACAGGGTGTCGGGGCGGTCCGGCCGCACATAGCCGGTGACGAAACCGACCGCTTCGCCGTTCTCGGCGCGGGCGACGGCGGAGGTGGCGGCGAAGTCCCGGCACCACAGCAGATAGCTGTAGGACGAGTTCAGGTCGAGGACCTTCGAATCCCTCGCTATCCGCCACAGCGCGGCCCCGTCCGCCACTTCCGGACGATCGATTTGCAGGTCTGCTTGTGCGGCAGTCATGCGAATCGAAGTTACCCAGCGAAATCTCAAATTGCACCGCTGAGTGAGGTTACGAATCGGCGTGTCGTGTGTTATCACGCGGACACGGGTGAACGAGGACGGAGTTATGGGGTGATTTGACCGGTATATAAGGTGCGAATCGGATCGCTTGTGTAACCGGTCACAATCGCGTGACCCGACCGCGATCTCCGCGAAATCTCGGTGTTTAGCCCACGGGAAAGCGGGCAGAAGAATATGGGAATTATGCTTGCTATATCCAGGAAAACAATCGCGAATTCGCTAAGGAAAAAGATCGTCCGGTTACGCGGGCCAGGTCTCCTCGACCGCCCGCGCCGCCGCGTCCGGGTCGGTCGGCAGACCGCGCTCGGCGAGCGCGGCACCGAGCGCGGCCAGGCTGTCCCGCACCACCTCGCGGGTCGCCCACGGCCCGTAGTGGTTGACCCGGATCATCTCCGCGGCCAGCGCGCCCCCGCCCGCGGCCAGCGGCAGCGCCGGGTCCGTCCGCAGGGCGCGCGCCACCAGCCCGGAGGCGTCCACCCCGGCCGGCGCCCGCAGCGTCGTCGCGACCGGCGCGGCCTCCCGCGCCCGGCGCACGTACGGCTCCAGGCCGCCGCCCAGCGCCAGGGCCCCGGCCCGGGTGGCCGCCGCGGCCGAGGCGTGCCGCGCCATCACCGTCTCCGGGCCCGCCGCCTCGATGCGCTCGACGCACGCCTCCAGGGCGAGCATCTCCAACTGGGCCGGCGCGTGCAGCAGCGCCTTGCGCCCGCCGTCGATCCAGCGCTCCTTCCAGTCCAGCAGCGACAGGTACGACCGGCGCGGCGCCCGCGGGTTGGCGGCCATCCGCGCCCACGCCCGCTCGCTGACCGACACCGCCGACACCCCCGCCGGGCCGCCCATCGCCTTCTGCGCCCCGATCACGCACAGGTCCACGCCCCACGCGTCCGGCAGCACCGGCTCCGCGCCGACGGAGGCGACGGCGTCCAGGTAGAACAGCGCGCCGTGCGCCTTCACCACCTCGCCGATCTCCGCGACCGGGTTGGTGTTCCCGGTCGCCGCCTCGGCGTGCACCAGGGACACGAAGTCGGTCTCCGGGTGCTCGGCGAGCGCCTCGGCGATCCGGTCGGCCGTCACCGCCGTGTGGAACGGCACCGCCAGGTCGTGCACGGTCGCGCCGCAGTCGCGCAGCCAGTCCCCGAAGGTCTGCCCGTAGGGCCCGGTGATCACGTTCAGCGCCACGGTGCCCGGCCCGGCCGTCCCGCGGATCGCGCCCTCCAGCGGCAGCAGCGCCTCGCCCTGCGTGATCACGACGTCCTGCGCGGTTCCCAGCAGCCGTGCCACCCGGGCCTCGATGGAGGCGAAGCGGTCGGCGCTCAGCGGGGGGAGGTCGAGGAGGGGGTGGCTCACGGCGCTGCTCTTTTCGATGACGGTCGGTCGGACGGACTGCGTTCTTCGGCGGTACGGACCGCGTTCCCGGCGATCAGGTGAGACGAGGGTAACCGCGGGTCTGTCCGGTACTCGCGCCGGAGTCGGTCCGTCGCGGCGCCGTCCCGCCCGGAACTGTGGCTTCCGCCACAGCGGCGGGGGGTACGGGGCTGATGGACTCGCCGGTGTGCCCGTACTGCTGCTGTTCCTCGCCGTCGCCGTGGTGACGGCCCTCGTCCTGGCCCGCCGCGGCACCCCGTATCCCGCCGCCCCGGCCGCCCCGGCCGCGCGCACCGGGCCCCGGCGGCCCGGCGCCCGGCTCCGCGTCCTGGCCGGGTGCGCGGGGGCCGCCGCCGTCCTGCTCTACCTCTGGGGCGCGCTGTGCGTGGCGTGGGCGGTCATGGAGGCGGAGGACGACGGCGCCGGCTCCGCGCCCATGCTCCCCTGCCGCATCGCCGGGCACCCCGAACGGGCGGCCCGGACCGTCGACTACTCCGTCTCCTGGCTGCCGCTGGACTTCCGCTGCGAGACCGCCGACGGCGAGAGCTACGCCCCCGGCAGCGTCCCCGGCTACGTCAACCCCGGCACCGCCGCCCTCGCCCTGACCGCCGCCGCGGGCGCCGTCGCCGCCGGGTACACCGCGCAGGCACACGCCCGTTCCGCCGCCCGGGACAGGCCCTAGGGTGCCGGACATGAGCGATCACACGGTGCTGCGCGTCAAGGGTCGGGTGCTGGTCGGGCCGGAGGAGGTCCGGGACGAGCTGTGGGTGATCGGCGGCCGGATCTCGTACGACCGTCCGGCCGGTGCCGCCGACGTCCGCACGGTGGAGGGCTGGGCGCTGCCCGGCCTGGTCGACGCGCACTGCCACGTCGGCCTGGACCGGCACGGCGCGGTCCCGGCGGACGTCGCCGAGAAGCAGGCGCTGACCGACCGCGACGCGGGCGCGCTCCTGCTGCGCGACGCGGGCTCGCCCTCCGACACCCGCTGGATCGACGACCGCGAGGACCTGCCGCGGATCGTCCGGGCCGGGCGGCACATCGCCCGGACCCGCCGCTACATCCGCAACTACGCCTGGGAGGTCGAGCCCGAGGACCTCGCCGCGTACGTCGCCCGCGAGGCCCGGCGCGGCGACGGCTGGGTGAAGCTGGTCGGCGACTGGATCGACCGCGACCTGGGCGACCTGTCGGCGTGCTGGCCGCGCGGCGCGGTCGAGGCGGCCATCGCCGAGGCCCACCGGCTCGGCGCCCGCGTCACCGCGCACTGCTTCGCCGAGGACTCCCTGCGCGACCTGGTCGAGGCCGGCATCGACTGCGTGGAGCACGCCACCGGCCTCACCGAGGACACCGTGCCGCTCTTCGCCGAGCGGGGCGTCGCCATCGTGCCCACCCTCGTCAACACCGCTTCCTTCCCCGGCCTCGCCGACGGCGGCGAGGCCAAGTTCCCCCGCTGGGCCGCCCACATGCGCCGCCTGCACGCCCGCCGCTACGACACCGTCCGCGCCGCCTACGACGCCGGCGTACCGGTCTACGTCGGCACCGACGCGGGCGGCACCCTCCCGCACGGCCTGGCCGCGGCCGAGGTCGCCGAACTGGTCACCGCCGGCATCCCGCCGGTCGCGGCGGTGGCGGCGACCACCTGGGCGGCCCGGGAGTGGCTCGGCCGGCCCGGACTGACCGAGGGAGCCCCCGCCGACCTGGTGGTGTACGAGACGGACCCGCGCGCCGACGTGCGGGTGCTGGCCGCCCCGCGCCGGGTGGTGCTGCGCGGACGCGTCGTCGGATGACCGGCGGCCACGGGAGCGACGCGGACCGGCGCCGCTGACGCGCCTCATGCGACGCGCCGACCGGATTCACCCGGCGCGGCCGATCAGCGTCGCTGGGCGCCGCTGACGCACGTCGCCCGGCGGGCCGACCGGCCGTGCCCGGCCCAGCCGTCCCGCCCGCCTCACCCGGTGGCGGCCCCGGTCACCGCCTCGCGCAGTGCCGTCAGGAAGCCGTCGGTCGTCGCCCGGTCGCGTACCGCCAGGCGCAGCCACTCCGCGCCGAGCCCCGGGAAGGTGTCGCCGCGCCGGACCGCGTACCCGAGGGCGCGCAGCCGGTGCCGTACCGCGGCGGCGTCCGGCAGCCGGACGAGGACGAACGGACCCTCGGCCGGTGTCACCACCCGCACCCCGGCACCGGCGAGCCCGGCGAGCCCCGCGACCAGGTGGGCGCGGTCGGCGGCGACGCGGTGGGCGGCGTGCGCGGCCTCCGCCAGCGCCCGGGGCCGCACGCACGCCTCGGCCGCCACCAGCGCGGGCGTCGACACCGGCCACAGCGGCTGGGACCGGGCCAGCTCCGCGACCGTCTCCGGGGCGGCGAGGACATAGCCGACGCGCAGCCCCGCCAGGCCCCAGGTCTTGGTGAGGCTGCGCAGGACCACCAGTCCGGGCACGTCCGTGCGCCCGGCGAGGGCCTCCCGCTCGCCCGGCACCGCGTCCATGAACGCCTCGTCCACCACCAGCGTCCGCCCGGGGCGGGCCAGTGCGGCGAGCGCGGCGGCGGGGTGCAGGACGGACGTCGGGTTGGTCGGGTTGCCGACCACCACCAGGTCGGCGTCCTCGGGGACGGCCGCCGGGTCGAGCCGGAAGCCGTCCCCCGGGCGCAGCAGCACCCGGTCGACGGTGTGCCCGGCGTCCCGCAGTGCCGCCTCCGGCTCGGTGAACTGCGGGTGCACCACCACCGGCCGGCTCACCTTCAGCGCCCGCGCCAGCAGCACGAACGCCTCCGCCGCGCCGGCCGTCAGCAGCACCCGCTCCACCGGCAGCCCGTGCCGGGCCGCCACCGCCGCACGGGCCGCCCGCCCGTCCGGGTAGGCGGCCAGGGAGCCCAGCGAGGCGGCGAGCCGCTCGCGCAGCCAGGGCGGGGGCGTGTCCGCGCGGACGTTGACCGCGAGGTCCACCAGGGCCGAGCCGCCGTCGCGGACCTCGGCGTCGCCGTGGTGTCGCAGGTCGGGGCCGTCAGTGGGCATGGGTGTGCGCGTGCCCGTGCCCGTGTCCGTGGCCGTGCCCGTGGTGGTGGCCGTCGTCGTCCGGGTGGAAGTGCGGCTGCTGCGGCAGCCCCACCTTGTCCTCGAAGCCGGGCAGGGCGATCCGGTACACGCAGGAGTCGCAGTTCATCCGCAGATCGCCCTCGACGGCCTCCTCGTACCGCTCCCACACCAGGTCCAGCAGCTCCGGCTCGGGCCCGATGACGTCGGCCGAGCGCACCTCGGCCGCCGGGTGGGCGGCGGCCCACTCCTCGGTCTGGAACCGCACCCGGTCCGGGAGGACGCCGGTGAACAGGAAGTACGGCAGGACGACGATCCGCCGGGCACCCAGCTTCAGGCACCGGTCCAGACCGCCCGGCACGTCCGGCCGGGCCAGCGACACGAACGCCGTCTCCACGCCCGCGTACCCGCGGCCCTCCCACAGCAGCCGGGCCGCCTTGAACACCTCGGCGTTGGCGTCCGGGTCCGTCGAGCCGCGCCCGACCAGCAGCACGGTCACCTCGGCGGGGTCCCAGGACGGGTCGACGGCCTCCGCCAGGCGCCGGTCCAGCACGCGCAGCAGCGCGGGGTGCGGGCCCAGCGGGCGGCCGTAGGCGTAGGTGATGCCGGGGTGGCGTTCCTTCTCCCGGGCCAGCGCGGCCGGGATGTCGCCCTTGGCGTGTCCGGCGGAGACCAGCATCAGCGGCACGGCGGCGAACCGGCGGACGCCCCGCTCCACCAGTTCGGTCACCGCGTCGCCCAGCGGCGGCGGGGACAGCTCGATGAAGCCGCCCGCGACGGGCAGCCCGGGGTGACGGCGGCCCAGTCGCCGGACGAAGTCGCGGAACGCCTCGGCTCCGGCCTCGTCCCGGGTGCCGTGGCCGGCGATGAGCAGGGCGGGCGGGGTGGTCACAGGTTCTCCTCGGAAGTGGGGTGGTACAGCAGGGCGTTGAGCGCGGCGGCGGCCACCGCGGAGCCGCCCTTCTCGGACACGTTGCTCACGGCGGGCAGTCCGCTCTCCCGCAGCGCCGCCTTGGACTCGGCCGCGCCGACGAAGCCGACCGGCAGCCCGATGACGAGCGCGGGCGCGGCGTCGAGGGTGAGCAGCTCCTCCAGCGCGGTGGGCGCGTTGCCGATCACCCACAGGGCGCCCGGACCGACCTGCTGGTAGGCCAGTCGGATGCCGTGCGCCGAGCGGGTCAGGCCCGGCCCGGCGACGGCGTCCCGGAGCCGGCAGACGGTCTCCCGGCGGGTGATGCCCGCGCCGACCATCTCCACGTCCACGACGACCGGCGCCCCGGCGTGCAGCGCGGCATGGGCGCTGACCAGGTCGCCCTCGTCCATGACGAGGTCGGTGGCGTACTCCAGGTCGGCGGCGGAGTGGATGACCCGCTCCACCACCGCCCGGGTCAGCGGCGCGAAGCGCGAGGTGTCCAGGCGGGCGCGCAGCCGCCGGTAGGACTCCTGCTCGATGGGGTGGACGACACGGTTCACCGGGCGTTCTCCTGCCAGCGGTAGCCGCGCGGGGTCACCATGCGCCCCGCGATCTCACGGGTCGCGGTGTTGCCCACCGTCACGACCGTCATCATGTCCACGCTCGCCGGGTCCAGCGCCGCGAGCGTGGTCAGGAAGCTCGACTCGTCGGCGCGGGAGGCGTTGCGCACGACCCCCACCGGCGTGGTCGGCTCCCGGTGCCCGGCGAGGACCGCCAGCGCCTTGGGCAACTGCCAGTCGCGGCCCCGGCTGCGCGGGTTGTAGAACGTCACCACCAGGTCCGCCTCGGCCGCCGCCCGGACCCGCCGCTCGATGACCTCCCACGGCGTGTGCAGGTCGGACAGGCTGATCGAGACGTGGTCGTGGCCGAGCGGCGCGCCGAGGATCGCCCCGGCCGCCAGCGCCGCCGTCACCCCGGGCACACCGACCACGTCGATGTCGTCGGACGCCTCGGCCAGCGCCGGCGAGGCCATCGCGTACACGCCCGCGTCACCGCTGCCGATCAGCGCGACGGCATGCCCGCGCCGGGCCTCGGCGACCGCCGTGCGGGCCCGCTCCTCCTCGGCGCCGAGCCCCGACTCCAGCACCCGGGTGCCCGGACGCAGCAGATCGCGGATCTGCTCGACGTACTGGTCCAGGCCGACCAGCACCGAGGCGCGGCGCAGCTCTTCGCGCGCCCGGGGCGTCAGCAGGTCCCGGGCGCCGGGCCCCAGCCCGACCACCGCGAGCCGCCCGCGCCCCGGCCGCCGGACGACCGCGCAGGTCGCCATGGCCGACTTCCGCTTGGGCACGAGGAGTTCGCCGCCGCGCAGCAGCGCCGCCGCCTCGGCGACGGACGGCGTCCCGACGGCGGCCAGCGGCGCGTCGGAGGGGTTCGGCACCTCCACCCGCGCCAGTTCCCCGGCCGGGTACGTCACCAGGGGCACCCCGAGCCGTTCGGCCGCCGCGACGATGCCGGGCTCGCCGGCCTTGGCGTCCACGGTGGCCAGCTCCGCCAGGGACGCGGGGGACAGGCCCGCCTCGCGCAGGGCGCCCTCGACCAGGGCGAGGACCTCCTCGGCGGGCGCGTTCCGGGACGCGCCGACGCCGGCCACCAGGGTCGGCGGGCGCAGCACGGCCTCCCGCTCCCCGGGCTCGACCAGCCGGTCCGTCAGCCGGATCAGGTACGACCCGCGCTCCGCGAGCGGCAGCGGCGGCAGCGGCCAGGGCACCTCGGCGCGCAGCGCGACCGGTTCGCCGTCCAGCAGCGCCCGCGACACCGCCGCGACCGCGCCCTCCACCGGCAGCCCCAGGGTGTCCAGGCCGGGCAGGCCCACCGCGTCGGTCGCCGTGGTCACCACCGGCTCCGCGCCCAGCACGCCGGCCACCTCGCGGGCGAGGTCGTTGGCCCCGCCGCCGTGCCCGCCGAGCAGCGCCACCGCGAACCGGCCGGCCTCGTCGACCGCGACCACGCCGGGATCGGTGCGCTTGTCCGCCAGCAGCGGCGCCACCAGCCGGACCACGGCCCCCGTGGCCAGGAAGCAGACGAGCCGGTCGCACTCGGCGAACGCGGTCCGCACGGCGTCGGCGACGGGACCGCCGTAGACCCGGACGCGGTCCGGCCACGCGGCGGCCAGCCGGTCGCGCGCCGCCGCTCCCGCCGCGGTGGCGGAGATCAGGCCGATCACTGGGCAACTCCTTCGGTACGGGCGTGCGGTCGCACGCCCCACAGCAGAAAAACGGGGTTGGCCGCCGCGAGCCGGGTCACGTCCCCCGGCAGCGGCGCGAGCCGGGACGACTGGAGCAGCACCCCGTCGCACTCCCAACCGGCGTCGAGCAGCGCCCGCCGGGCCGCCGGCACCCGGTCCACGGCGGCCATGGCCACGACCACCGCCCGCCGGGCCCGCCGCGCGCAGGCCGCGACGATGTCCGGCAGGTCGCGGCCGCCGCCGCCGACGAACACGGCGTCCGGGTCGTCCAGTCCGCACAGCACCGTCGGCGCCGCCCCGTGCACCACCCGGACGTCGACGCCGTGCGCGGCGGCGTTGGCGCGGACGCGTCCGGCGCCGTCGGCGGTCTTCTCCACGGCGACGGCGGCGGCGCCGAGCCGCGCGCACTCCACCGCGACGGACCCGGAGCCCGCGCCGATGTCCCAGACCAGATCGCCGGGCCGGGGCCCGAGCCGGGCCAGCGCCAGGGCCCGCACCTCGAACTTGGTGATCATCGAGTCGCGGTGCGCGAACGCGTCCTCCGCCAGCGCCCACCCGGCGGGCCCGGGGGCCGGTCCGGCGACCGTGCGCACCGGTCCCAGCGCCCGTTCCCCGGCCAGGCAGAGCACCACGCTGACCGCCGGCCCCCAGTCCCGGGCGGCGGCCTCGGCGGGCGTCACCCGTTCCAGGCGCTCGTCGTCCGAGCCCAGCGCGGAGGCGACGACCAGCGTCCGGGCGTCGTCGCGCAGCGCGGCGCCCAGTTCGGCGGGTCCGGCGCCCGGCCCGGTCAGCACGGCCGTCTTGGGATGCGCCCGGCACACGTTCACCGCCGTCCGCAGGTCCCGCCCGTGCGCGCTGACCACCATCGCGTCGTCCCACGGCAGCCCCACCCGCGCGAACGCCGCCGCCACCGAGGACACCCCGGGCCGTACGTCGAGCAGCTCCGGCCCGAACCGCTCCGCCAGCGCCCGCACGATCCCGAAGAACCCCGGGTCCCCGGAGGCCAGCACCAGCACCGGCCGCCCCTTCGCCAGGTACCGCGCGATCCGGTCCAGCGCGGGCGCCAGCGCGCCCAGCACCACCCGTTCGGCCGACTCCGGCAACCGGGCCGCGTCCAGGTGCCGCCGCCCGCCGACGACCAGCTCCGCGCCGGCGGTCACGTCCGGGCCGGGCGGGGACCCGACGCCGGTGCCCACCACCGTGATCATGTGCTCGCGCCCCGTTCGCGCAGCGCCCTGCGGGCCTCGGGGTCGGCCTTGCGGAAGCCGTGGAAGTGCCCCGGGTGGTACAGGTGCGAGCGGGTGCCGTGCGCGTCGAGGGCCGGTCCGACCAGGAACAGCGTGTGCTTCCACAGCTTGTGCTCCTTGACCGTCTCCTCCAGCGTGCCGATCGTGCACCGCACCACCAGCTCCTCCGGCCAGGTCGCCTGGTGGGCGACGATCACCGGCGTGGCCGTCGGGTAGCCGCCCTCCAGCAGTTCCCGCACCAACTGGCCGCTGCGCGCCGCCGACAGGAACACGGCCATGGTCGTGCCGTGCTTGGCGAACTCGCGGACCTCCTCGCCCGGCGGCATCGGCGTCTTGCCGCCGCCCAGCCGGGTCAGGATCACCGACTGCGCGACCTCGGGCACGGTCAGCTCCCGCCCGGCCAGCGCGGCCACGGCCGAGAACGACGACACCCCCGGCACGATCTCCGTCTCGACGCCGATCCGCGCGCACCGGTCGAGCTGCTCCTGGGTACCGCCCCACAGGGCGGGGTCGCCCGAGTGGACGCGGGCCACCCGCAGCCCCTCCCGGTGGGCCCGCTCGTAGACGGCGACCACGTCCTCCAGCGACATCGTCGCCGAGTCCAGGATCTCGGCGTCCGTCCGCGCGTGCGCCAGGACCTCGGCCTGCACCAGGCTGGCCGCCCAGATCACCACGTCGGCCTCGGCGATGGCCCGCGCGGCACGGAATGTCAGCAGATCGGCGGCGCCGGGGCCGGCACCGACGAAGGTCACCTTGCCGGAGGCATCGGCCATGGGAATTCGGTCCTCTCCTGAAGAACGGGAAAACTGGATGAACTGGGCATCTCGCCCAACGGGCAGCTCACGGGCAGCTCACGGGCAGCTCGCGGACAGCCCACGGGCAGCTCGCGGGCGCGGCTCTCGGGCACGGCTCACGGACACCGTTCACGCGGACGGCGCGTACCGCGGTCGCCGCCGCCGGAGGTGCGTGAACGGGCCCTGATCGGATAGCAAGAGCCCATGGCGGTCTTCGTCGCGCTCGGCGCGTTCCTGATGACGCTGGCCGGCGGCTGGACGGCACAGCGCGTGACCGACCGCCGCCATCTGGTGCTGGGCCTGGCCGGCGGGCTGATGCTGGGCGTGGTCGGCCTCGACCTGCTGCCGGAGGCCCTGGAGGCGGCGGGCCGCGAGGTGTTCGGCGTGCCGACGGCGCTGCTGCTGTTCGTCGCCGGGTTCCTCCTCGCCCATCTGGGCGAACGCCTGCTCGCCGCCCGCCGGGCCGCGCACGGCGCCGACGAGCACGCCCGCACCCCGGAGGTGGGCCTGACGGCCGCCGCCGCGATGGTCGGGCACAGCGCCATGGACGGCGTGGCGATCGGCGCGGCCTTCCAGGTCGGCGGCGGCATGGGCCTGGCCGTCGCGCTCGCCGTGATCGCCCACGACTTCGCCGACGGCTTCAACACCTACACGCTCACCAGCCTGTACGGCAACGCCCGCCGCCGGGCCCTGGCGATGCTGGGCGCGGACGCCGTGGCCCCCGTGCTGGGCGCGGCCTCCACGCTGCTGTTCACCATCCCGGAGGGGGCCCTCGGCGCGTATCTCGGCCTGTTCGGCGGCGTCCTGCTCTATCTCGCCGCCGCCGAGATCCTGCCCGAGGCCCACCACGAGCACCCGGCCCGCTCCACGCTGCTGTGCACGGTCGCGGGGGCGGCGTTCATCTGGCTGGTGGTCGGCCTCGCGGAGTGACGTCCCGCCGGCCGCGCCCGGCGTGGTCCCGTCGCCCGCGCCCGGTGCCGTCCCGCCGCTCACAGCTTGCCGCCCCGTCCGCCGTCCCGTCGCGGCGGCGCGATCAGCGTCGACAGGTACGGCAGGGGAGCGCCGTCGAGTTCGGCGGCCGGCCGCACCGACTCCTCCGCCAGCCCCAGCGCCGAGCCCCACACCGCGTCCGCCAGCCGCCCGGTCTCCCGCAGCGCCTCGGCGACCTCGGCGGCCTGCCGCCCGAACTTGTACGCCACGACCGTCCCCGGCCCGTTCAGCGCCTCCTTCAGCACCGCCGCCCCCGCGGTCACCGGCACCAGCGTCAGCGGCTCGGTGCCCTCGGTCAGCACGGCCCCCGACCGCGCCGCGAGGTCCTGCATCGCGGTGATGCCCGGCACGGTCTCCACCACGGTGCCCGGCACCAAGGCGCCGACGGTCTGCGCGAGATACGTGAAAGTCGAGTACACGTTCGGGTCGCCGATCGTCGCGAACGCCACCCGCCGGTGCGCCCGCAGCAGCTCCGCGACCCGCTCACCGGCCGCGTCCCAGGCCGCCTCGCGCCGGGCCCGGTCGGACCGCTCGTTCAGCGCGAACACCACCCGGACGACCTTCTCGGCGGGCACGTAGTGCAGCACGGTCGCCTCCGCCCGCCCCCGCTCCCCGGTGTCCAGCACGGGAACGACGACGGCCTCGGCCGCCCGCAGGGCGTTCACGCCCTTGACGGTCACCAGCTCCGGATCGCCGGGGCCCACCCCGACTCCGACCAGATGGCTGCTCATGACGTCCGGCACCTCTCCACGAACCGACGGGCGACACCGGGCTCGGACGCCCAGTGCGTGTGCAGATAACTCGCGTGCACACCGCGCTGTACGAAACCTTCGAGGCGCCGCTCGGGCACCCGCATCCCCCACGCCGGAGCCGCCCCGGCGCCCGGCTCCACGACCGTCCGGTGGAACTCGTGCCCCCGCATCCGGGTCCCCGCGGCGGCCAGCGCGCTGTCGCCGACGGCCACGGCGTCCCGGTAGCCCAGCGTCAGCCGCTCCGCCATCCGCGCCGAGGCGTCCAGCACCCCGCACATCGGCAGCCCGTCCAGCTCCCGGCACAGGTACAGCAGCCCCGCGCACTCGGCGGCCACGGGAGCGCCGCGCTCCGCGAGGCGGGCGACGGCCTCGCGCAGCGGCTCGTTGGCGGACAGCTCCTCGGCGTACACCTCCGGGAACCCGCCGCCGATCACCAGCCCGTCGGTCCCGTCGGGCAGCTCCTCGTCCCGCCGGGGGTCGAACACGGCGACCTCGGCCCCGGCGGCGGTGAGCAGTTCGGCGTGCTCGGCGTAGGAGAAGGTGAACGCGGCCCCGCCGGCCAGGGCGACGCGGGGCCTGGGCTTGCCGACCGGGTGAGCCGGGTGAGCCGGGCGGTCATGGGCGGGGAACTCCCCGGGGGTCCAGGGGGCGGGGTCCCCCGGCAGGGGCCCGGCGGACCGGGCGAGCGCCACCAGCCCGTCCAGATCGCACCCCTGGGACACCAGCGCCCCCATCGCCGAGACGGCGTCCACCGCGGCGGACCCCCGCTCGGCGACCGGCACCAGCCCCAGATGCCGGGACGGCACCCCGACCCGGTCCGTCCGCCGCAGCACCCCGAACACGGGCACGCCGACCGACTCCAGCGCCTCCCGCAGCAGCCCCTCGTGCCGGTCCGACCCCACCTTGTTCAGGATCACGCCCCCGACCCGCACCTGCGGGTCCCAGGACACGAACCCGTGCACCAGCGCCGCCACCGACCGCGACTGCGCCGACGCGTCGACGACCAGCACCACCGGCGCCCCCAGCAACTTGGCGACCTGCGCGGTGGAGGCCAGTTCACCCTCCCCGGCGGCCCCGTCGTACAGCCCCATCACCCCCTCGACCACGGCGATGTCGCACCCGTCCGCCCCGTGCCGGAACAGCGGGGCGATCAGCGACGGACCGCACAGGTACGCGTCGAGGTTCCGCCCCGCCCGCCCGGTGGCGAGCGCGTGGTAGCCGGGGTCGATGTAGTCCGGCCCGACCTTGTGCGGGGACACGGCGAGCCCCCGCGCGGCCAGCGCGGCCATCAGTCCGGTGGCGACGGTGGTCTTGCCGCTCCCGGAGGCGGGCGCGGCGACGACCAGCCGGGGCACGGACGTCACCACTCGATGCCCCTCTGCCCCTTCTGCCCGACGTCCATCGGGTGCTTGACCTTGGACATGTCGGTCACCAGGTCGGCGAGGCCGACCAGCTTCTCCGGCGCGTTCCGCCCGGTGATCACCACGTGCTGGGTCCCCGGCCGGTCGCGCAGCACCTGCACCACCTCGTCGGTGTCGACCCACCCCCAGTGCATCGGGTAGGCGAACTCGTCCAGCACGTACAGCGTGTACGTCCGGGCGGCGAGGTCCCGCTTGACCTGCTCCCAGCCCTCCCGGGCCTTCTCCTCGTTGTCCATCTGCGCGTCGCGCTGCACCCAGGACCAGCCCTCGCCCATCTTGTGCCAGGCGACGGTCCCGCCCTCACCGGAGTCGCCGAGCACCCGCAGCGCCCGCTCCTCGCCGACCTTCCACTTCGCCGACTTGACGAACTGGAACACCCCGATCGGCCACCCCTGGTTCCAGGCCCTGAGCGCCAGCCCGAAGGCGGCCGTCGACTTGCCCTTGCCCACGCCCGTGTGCACGACGACCAGCGGACGGTTGCGCCGCTGACGGGTCGTCAGTCCGTCGTCGGGTACGACACTCGGCTGCCCCTGCGGCATTACGCGGCCCTCCTGGAAGTCCCCTGCACGTCCTTCACCAGCCCGGCGATCGAGTCCGCCCGCAGCTCGTCCAGCGTCACCGCCGTACCGCCCAGCTCACCGGCGAGGTGCCCGGCCAGCCCGAGCCGCACCGGCCCCGACTCGCAGTCCACGACCACGGAGGCGACCTGCCCGGCCGCGAACAGCCGCGCCGCCCGCCCGGCCAGCGCCACCGGCTCCGGACCGCCGGTGGCCCGCCCGTCCGTCACCACCACCAGCAGCGCCCGCCGCGCGGGATCGCGCAGCTTCTCCACCCGCAGCACCTCGTGCGCCCGCAGCAGCCCGGCCGCCAGCGGAGTCCGCCCGCCCGTGGGCAGCGACTCCAGCCGTACCGCCGCCGCGTCCACCGACGAGGTCGGCGGCAGCGCCACCTCGGCCGCCGACCCCCGGAAGGTCACCATCCCCACCTTGTCCCGCCGCTGGTACGCGTCCAGCAGCAGCGACAGCACCGCGCCCTTCACGGCGCTCATCCGCTGCCGCGCGGCCATCGACCCGGAGGCGTCCACGACGAACAGCACGAGATTGCCCTCGCGCCCCTCCTTGACCGCCTGCCGCAGATCGTCCCGCCGGATCACCAGCCCCGGCCCGCTGCGCCCCCGGGCCCGCTGGTGCGGCGCGGCGGCCCGGACGGTGGCGGCCAGGTGCAGCTTGCCCAGCGCGCCCCGGGGCCGGCGCGCCCCGGTGGTCCGCCCGCGCTCGGTCCGCGCCCGCGAGCGCCGCCCCGCGGCGCCCTCACCGACGCCGGGCACGCTCAGCACCTTCGTACGGAACGGCTCCGCGGCCCGCACGGCCGGCTGCTCCCCGGCACCGGACGGCTGCGGCTCGCCGCCCTCCCCGGCCTCCGGCCGCGCGGCGGCGTCCCCGCCCTCGGGCCCCTCGGCGGGCCCGTCGGAGGGCGGCTGCCCGCCCCCGCCGCCGGGCCCGTCCGGGTCAGGGTCCGGATCGTCGTCCGGCCCGCCGGACTCCTCCAGCGTCTCGTCCAGCTTGTCCTCGTCCAGCCCCGGCGCGTCGAAGGGGTTGCGCCGCCGCCGGTGCGGCAGCGCCAGCAGCGCGGCCTGCCGCACGTCCTCGGCGAGTACGTCGGTCCGGCCGGCCCACGCGGCCAGCGCGGTCGCCGTGCGCGCCATCACGATGTCGGCGCGCATCCCGTCCACCTCGAACGCGGCGCAGGTCGCCGCGATCTGCCGCAGCGCCCCCTCCCCGAGCCGGACCCGCGGCAGCAGCTCCCGCGCCGCCGTGATCCGCGCCCGCACGGCGGCCTCCTCGTCGGCCCAGCGCGCGGCGAAGGCGGCCGGGTCGTCGTCGTACGCGAGCCGCCGCCGCACCACCTCGACCCGCTGGCCGGGCTCCCGCGAGGCCGCGACCTCGACGGTCAGCCCGAACCGGTCCAGCAACTGCGGCCGCAGCTCGCCCTCTTCGGGGTTCATGGTCCCGACCAGCAGGAACCGGGCGGCGTGCCGCACCGACACCCCCTCGCGCTCGACGTAGGAGGCGCCCATCGCCGCCGCGTCCAGCAGCAGGTCGACCAGATGGTCGTGCAGGAGGTTGACCTCGTCGACGTAGAGGATGCCCCGGTGCGCGTCGGCCAGCAGGCCCGGCTCGAACGCCTTCACGCCCTCCGACAGCGCCCGCTCGATGTCCAGCGCGCCGACGAGCCGGTCCTCGGAGGCACCGACGGGCAGCTCGACCATCCGGGCCGGCCGCGACGCGAACGCCCCGGGCTCGTGCGGGCCGTCCGGACAGTCCGGGTCGGGGGAGCCGGGGTCGCAGGAGAACCGGCACCCGGCCACCACGTCCACCGCCGGCAGCAGCGCCGACAGCGCCCGCACGGCCGTGGACTTGGCGGTGCCCTTCTCGCCGCGGACGAGGACGCCGCCGACGGCCGGGCTCACCGCGTTCAGCAGCAGGGCCAGCCGCAGGTCGTCCTGGCCGACCACGGCCGTGAACGGAAAGGGGGTGGTCACTTGTCGTCGCCCTCCAGATCGCCTTCCAGCTCCAGATACGTGGCGCGCAGACGCTCCAGCGTCTCCGCGTCCGGCTCCGCCCACAGCCCCCGGTCGGCGGCCTCCAGCAGCCGTTCGGTGATGCCGCGCAGCGCCCACGGGTTGGACTGCTTCATGAAGTCCCGGTTCTCCGGGTCGAACACGTACTCGGCGCTGAGCTTCTCGTACATCCAGTCGTCCACGACCCCGGCCGTCGCGTCGTACCCGAACAGGTAGTCCACGGTCGCCGCCATCTCGAAGGCGCCCTTGTAGCCGTGCCGCCGCATCGCCGCCATCCAGCGCGGGTTGACCACCCGGGCGCGGAACACGCGGTGCGTCTCCTCGCCCAGCGTGCGGGTCCTCACCTGGTCGGGGGTGGCCGAGTCGCCGACGTACGCCTCGGGGCTCGCGCCCGTCAGGTGCCGGACCATGGCGACCATGCCGCCGTGGTACTGGAAGTAGTCGTCCGCGTCGACCAGGTCGTGCTCGCGGGTGTCGACGTTCTTCGCCGCCACCGCGATCCGCTTGAACGCCGTCTCCATGTCGCCGCGCGCCGCCCGTCCGTCGAGGCCGCGCCCGTAGGCGTAGCCGCCCCACACCGCGTACACCTCGGCGAGGTCCGCGTCGGAGCGCCAGTTGCGGGCGTCGATCAGGGGGAGCAGTCCCGCGCCGTACGCGCCCGGCTTGGAGCCGAAGACGCGGGCCGTGGCCCGGCGGCGGTCGCCGTGCCGGGCGGTGTCCTCGTCGGCGTGGGCGCGGACGTAGTTCTGCGAGGCGGGCTCGTCCAGTTCCGCCACCGCCCGTACCGCGTCGTCGATCAGCCCCACCACGTGCGGGAACGCGTCCCGGAAGAACCCGGAGATGCGGACCGTGACGTCGATGCGCGGCCGGCCCAGCTCCGCCGGCGGCACCACCTCGAAGCCGGTCACCCGGCGCGAGGCGTCGTCCCAGACCGGACGGCAGCCCAGCAGGGCGAGGATCTCGGCGATGTCGTCGCCCTGGGTGCGCATCGCGGAGGTGCCCCAGACGGTCAGGCCGACGGACCTGGGGTACTCCCCGGTGTCCTGGAGGTAGCGGGCGATCAGCGAGTCCGCCAGCGACTGCCCGACCTCCCAGCTCAGCCGGGACGGGATCGCCTTGGGGTCGACGGAGTAGAAGTTCCGGCCCGTGGGGAGGACGTTGACCAGGCCGCGCGTCGGCGAACCCGACGGTCCGGCGGGCACGTAACCGCCGTCCAGGGCCCGCAGGATGTGCCCGATCTCGTCCGTGGTCCGGGCGAGCCGCGGTACGACCTCGACGCAGGCGAACTCCAGCACGGCGACCGCCTCGGGCAGTCCGGTGCCCAGCACCTCGCGCACCAGGGCGGGGACGGCCGCCGCCGCCCAGTCCCGTGCCTCCATCCCCTCCGCGCACCGCCGGCAGAGCTGCTCCAGCAGGTCGATCGCGTCGGCGCCGGTCCGGGCGGGGCCGTCCACCAGCTCCGCCAGTTCCGCCGGCACCTTCACCGGGGCGCCCGGCTCGGCCAGCAACTCCTTCTCCACCAGCCCGAAGTGCGCGGCCAGCGCGGCCCGCAGACCGGGCAGCGCGTTCGCCCGGCCGCCCCACACCTGGGAGGCGCGCAGCACGGCGAGGACGAGGTTGACGCGGGGTTCGCCGACCGGGCCGCCGCCCAGGACGTGCAGTCCGTCGCGGATCTGCACGTCCTTGATCTCGCAGAGGTAGCCGTCGATGTGCATGACGAACTCGTCGAACGCCTCGTCGTCCGGCTGGTCGTCCACGTGCAGGTCGTGGTGGAGTTCGGCGGCCTTGACCAGGGTCCAGATCTGGGCCCGGACCGCCGGGGCCTTCGCCGGGTCCAGGTCGGAGACGAGCGCGTACTCGTCCAGGAGCTGCTCCAGCTTGGCCAGGTCGCCGTAGGTGTCGGCGCGGGCCATCGGCGGCACCAGGTGGTCGACGACCGTGGCGTGTCCGCGCCGCTTGGCCTGGGTGCCCTCGCCGGGGTCGTTGACGATGAACGGGTAGATCAGCGGCAGGTCGCCGAGGACCGCGTCGGGCGCGCAGCCCCCGGACAGCCCGAGGCCCTTGCCGGGCAGCCACTCCAACGTGCCGTGCTTGCCCATGTGCACGATCGCGTCGGCGCCGAAGCTGTTCTCCAGCCAGCGGTAGGCCGCCAGGTAGTGGTGGGAGGGCGGCATGTCGGGGTCGTGGTAGATGGCGATCGGGTTCTCACCGAAGCCGCGCGGCGGCTGGATCATGACGACGACGTTCCCGAACCGCAGCGCCGCGAGCACGATGTCGTCCCCGTCGACGTACAGCGAGCCCGGCGGCTCGCCCCACGCCTCGGTCATCGCCTCCCTCAGCGCCGGGTCGAGCCTGTCGAACCAGGCCCGGTAGTCGGCCAGCGGCACCCGCGCGGGCGCGGCGGCGAGCTGCTCCTCGGTCAGCCATTCGACGTCGTGGCCGCCCGCCTCGATCAGCCGGTGGATCAGCTCGTCACCGCCGGCCGGGTACTCGGTCAGCGCGTACCCGGCCTCCCGCAGCGCGTCCAGCACCCGCACCGCCGAGGCCGGGGTGTCCAGCCCCACCGCGTTGCCGACCCGCGAGTGCTTGGTCGGGTACGCGGTGAAGACCAGCGCCAGCCTCTTCTCGGCGTTCGGCTTGTGCTTGAGCGCGGCGTGCCGCACGGCGATCCCGGCGACGCGCCCGGCGCGCTCGGGGTCGGCGACGTACACCGGCACGTCGTCTGGGCCCTGTTCCTTGAAGGAGAACGGCACCGTGATCAGCCGGCCGTCGAACTCGGGGATGGCCACCTGCATCGCCGCGTCCATGGGGGACAGGGCGGCGTCGGACGCCTCCCACGCGGCCCGGGAGGAGGTGAGGCAGAGCCCTTGCAGCACGGGGACGTCGAGGTCGGCGAGGGCGCCGATGTCCCAGGACTCCTCGTCGCCGCCCGCGGACGCCTGGGAGGCGTGGGTGCCGCCGGCCGCGAGGACGGTGGCGATCAGGGCGTCGGCCCGGCCGAGGATCTCGTACAGCCCGGGGTCGGCGTCGCGCAGCGAACCGCAGTACACGGGCAGCGCGTTGGCGCCGTGCGCCTCGACGGCGTCGCAGAGGGTGTCGACGAAGGCGGTGTTGCCGCTCAGTTCGTGGGCGCGGTAGAAGAGCACGCCGACCGTCGGGCGGCCGTCCTGGAGCGTCCGGTCGCCGTGGACGCCGTACTCCGGCATCTTCCGGGGCTCCTCGAAGCCCTCGCCGGTCAGCAGCACGGTGTCGGACAGGAACCGGGCGAGCTGGGTGAGGTTGCCGGGGCCGCCCTCGACGAGGTAGCGCAGCGCCTCGGCCACCACGCCGGCCGGCACGGACGACTCGGCCATCAGCTCGGCGTCCGGCACCGACTCGCCGCCGAGCAGCACGGTCGGCAGGCCGGCCGCCTTCAGCGCGGCGAGCCCGTCCTCCCAGGCCCGCTTGCCGCCCAGGAGGCGGACGACGGCGAGGTCGGCGCCCTCGACCAGCCCGGGGAGGTCCTCGGCCACGTCCACCCGGGCGGGATTGCCGATCCGGTAGGAGACGCCGGTGGCGGACCGGGCCGCCAGCAGATCCGTGTCGGCGGTGGACAACAACAACACTGTGCTCATGCGGGCGCTCCCGGTGGGATGAAGGGCAGTCCTTGCGGCGCGCCGGACTCGATGAGCCGCCACAGCGCGTCCGTGTCCGCGTGCTGTTCGATCAGGTCGCCGAGCCGGTCGAGCTGCTCCTCGCGCAGCGCGGCGAACGAGGTGCCGGGGGCCGGGACGAAGCGGCGGCCCGCGGCGGCGGCCACCTCGCGCAGGAACGCCCGCCGGAATCCGTCCGACTCCAGCGAACCGTGCCAGTGCGTGCCCCAGGTCTGGCCGACCCGGCATCCGTCGAGGAAGGGCTCGCCGCCCGCCACGGAGGCGACCCCGTGGTGGATCTCGTAGCCCTCGACGGGTTCGCCGAGGGCCTCGCCGACCGGCCGGGTGAGGGTCTTCTCGCGGGCGAACCGCACCCGCACGGGGAGGACTCCCAGGCCGTCGACGTGTCCGGCGCGGGACTCGACCTCGTCCTCGATGTGCTCGCCGAGCACCTGGAACCCGCCGCAGATCCCGAGCACCGGCCGCCCCTCGGCGGCCCTTCTGACCAGGGCGTCCGCGAGGCCGCGCGTACGCAGCCAGTCGAGCGCCCGGACCGTGCCCCGCGTCCCCGGCACGATCACCAGGTCGGCGTCGGCCAGCTCCTCGGGCCGGTCCACGAACCGCACCACGACGCCGGGTTCGGCGGCGAGCGCGTCGACGTCCGTGAAGTTGGACATCAGCGGGACCGCGCAGACCGCGACCCGCAGGACGTCCTCGCCGACGGGCGGGGCGGTGTCCGACTCCCGCACGGTCCCGCGCAGCGAGACGCGCAGCCCGTCCTCCTCGTCGATGCCGAGCCCGTGCCGGTACGGCAGTACGCCGTACGTCCGCCGCCCGGTGAGCCCGCGGAGCATGTCGAGGCCGGGTTCCAGCAGGGACACGTCGCCCCGGAACTTGTTCACCAGGAACCCGGCGACCAGCGCCTGGTCCTCGGGCGCGAGCAGGGCGACCGTGCCGAAGAACGAGGCGAAGACGCCGCCCCGGTCGATGTCCCCGACCACCAGCACGGGCAGCCCGGCGCCCCGGGCGATGCCCATGTTGACGATGTCGGTCCGGCGCAGGTTGATCTCCGCCGGGCTGCCCGCCCCCTCGCAGATCACCGCGTCGTACGTGCCCCGCAGCTCGGCCAGGCAGTCGAGCACGGTGCCGAGCAGCTTCCGCTGCCGTCCGCCGTGGTAGCCGCGGGCGGTCATCTCCCCGGCCGGCTTGCCCAGCAGCACGACCTGGCTGCTCCGCTCGCCGCCGGGCTTGAGCAGCACCGGGTTCATCAGCGCGGTCGGCTCCACCCGGCAGGCCTGTGCCTGCATGGCCTGCGCGCGTCCGATCTCGGCGCCCTCGCGGGTCACGAAGGAGTTCAGGGACATGTTCTGCGCCTTGAACGGCGCCACCTTCACGCCCTGCCGCACCAGCCACCGGCAGATCCCGGCGGTCACGACGCTCTTGCCGGCGTCGGAGGTGGTGCCGGCGACCAGCAGTCCGCCGCTCATGACGTCCGTCCTCTCATCAACAGCCGCGCGCCCGCGCAGACGCCGAGCGCCAGCCAGCTCACGCGCCGGGAGAGCCGTACGGCCCGGGTCACGTCGGTCACGCGGACGGCGCGGCCCGCCGCCCCGTTGAGCACCGGCCGGTGTTCGACCCGGCCGCCGTAGGAGAGCGTGCCGCCCAGGCGGACGCCGAGGGCGCCCGCGAAGGACGCCTCGACCGGGCCGGCGTTGGGGCTGGGGTGGCGGGCGGCGTCGGCGCGCCAGGCCCGCAGCGCGCCCCGGGGGTCGTCGCCGGCCGCCGCGGCCAGGGCGGCGGTGAGGCGGGCGCCCGGCCATCCGGCGAGGTCGTCGAGCCGGGCCGAGGCCCAGCCGTACCGCAGGTAGCGGGGGGACTTGTGGCCGACCATGGCGTCGAGGGTGTTGACGGCGCGGAACCCGAGCAGCCCCGGCACTCCGGCGACGGCCCCCCAGACCAGGGCGCCGACCACCGCGTCGGAGGTGTTCTCGGCGACGGACTCCACCACGGCCCGCGCGATCCCGTCGGCGTCCAGGGAGTTCGGGTCCCGTCCGCACAGGTGCGGCAGCCTGGCGCGGGCGCCCTCGACGTCCCCGGCCTCCAGGGCCCGCCCGACGGCGCGGGCCTCCCGGGCGAGGGAGGTGCCGCCGACGACGGCCCAACTGGCGGCGGCGGTCAGCGCGACGGAGGCGGCGGGGGAGCGGCGCACGGCGCGCGTGGCGACGGCACCGAGCGCGACGGCGCCACCGGCGCACACGGCGGTGTGCAGGGCGCCCCGGCCCCGGTGGTCACGCCACAGCACTCGTTCCACGGCGCTCGCGGCACGGCCGAACGCGGCGACCGGATGCCCGCGGCGGGGATCGCCGAGGAGCAGGTCACCGAGGAGGCCGGCGGCGGCGCCGTACGCGAAGACGCGTTCGGCTCGCACGGGGCTCAGCCGGTCGCGCGGTCGGGGCGGGACCTGTCGGTAAGGGACCTGGTACTGAACCTGGAACGGCAGCCGGGCATCGCGTTGTGTCCTCACTCAGGGTGTCCACGCCCTGGTTCGACGAGACCGGCGGTGAGAGTTCCTGGCTCCCCGGGATCTCCCCCGGGTCACAGTGGCGGGACCGCGCCGGATTCACACCGGGCTTCCTCTCCTGCCGCCGTACATGGCTCCGGAAGTCCACCACGCCCCGCGAACGCCCGTCAACTTGCCGTTGACCTGCGCGGGCGGAGTGTGCGAAGGCCCACAAAAAGGCGGGGCGCCGGGCGGCCGGGCCGCCCCGCGCCCCGCTTCCGCGTGGCCGCCGCAGGTCAGGCGACGATCAGGTAGATGCCGTACGCCACCGCCGCCGCGCAGGCCGCGAAGCAGGCGTACGCGCCGGTGACCGCGAGGCCCGCGGAACCGCCCTGGGCGGTGGCGCGCTCGCGGCGGGAGAGGCCGGCGATGCCGAGGGTGAACAGGGCCACCAGCGCCACGGTGACCACGAGGCTGACCCCGAAGACGGAGCCGAGGGCTGCCCAGTCGATCTTCATGGTGGTTCTCTTCCTTCGTACCCGGCAGGGACCGGGCGGCTCAGACGGGGGTGGCGGTGGCCGACGGGGCCTTGGGCTCGGGCGCGGCGAGGGCGGCGGCCAGTTCCTCGGTCACGCCCGCCGGGGGCGGGGTCACGGCGGCGATGGCGGCGGTGACCACGCCGGACTCCTCGGCGCCGGTGGCGTTGACGTTGGTGTGGTCGACGACCTCGCGCCGGGAGATCCGCCAGATGGCGAAGCTGGAGCCGACCAGGAAGAGGGCGACCAGCGCCGTCCCCCAGTCGCCCAGGCCGCACACCCACTCGGCGAGCGCGGCGACCAGGGCGGCGGCCGGCAGCGTCAGCGCCCAGGCGACGAACATCCGGGTGGCCGTGGACCAGCGGACCACGCCGCCCTTGCGGCCCAGGCCGGCGCCCATCACCGAACCGGAGACGGAGTGCGTGGTGGACAGGGAGAAGCCGAGGTGGGAGGAGGCCAGGATGACCGTGGCCGCGCTGGTCTGGGCGGCGAAGCCCTGCTGCGGCTGGAGGTCGGTCAGGCCCTTGCCCATGGTACGGATGATCCGCCAGCCGCCGAGGTAGGTGCCGAGCGCGATGGCCAGGCCCGCGGAGAGGATCACCCACACCGGCGGGTCGGAGTCGGGGGCGAGGGCGCCGCCGGCGACCAGGGCCAGGGTGATGATGCCCATGGTCTTCTGCGCGTCGTTGGTGCCGTGCGCCAGCGAGACCAGGCCGGCGGAGGCGATCTGCCCGGCGCGGTAGCCCTTGGCGGCGGCCTTGCCGTCGGCCTTGCGGCCCAGCGTGTACGTCAGCCGGGAGGCGACCATCGCCGCGACGCCCGCCACGATCGGGGCGGCGATCGCCGGGAGCAGCACCTTGGTGACGAGGACGTCGCCGTGCACCGCGCCGAGGCCGGCGGAGGCGACGGCGGCGCCGATCAGACCGCCCATCAGGGCGTGCGAGGAGCTGGACGGCAGGCCGACCAGCCAGGTCAGCAGGTTCCAGAGGATCGCGCCGACCAGGGCGGCGAAGATGACCTCGGGACGGATGCCGGTCTCGTCGACGAGACCCTTGGAGATCGTGTTGGCGACCTCCACCGACAGGAAGGCGCCCACCAGGTTCAGTACCGCGGACATGGCCACCGCGACCTTGGGCTTGAGGGCGCCGGTGGAAATGGTCGTGGCCATCGCGTTCGCGGTGTCGTGGAAACCGTTCGTGAAATCGAACGCGAGTGCGGTCACCACCACAATCGCGAGGATCAGCGAGAAGCTTTCCATTTACCCAGGCAATCGTTCGAGGTCATTGGCTGGACGAACGTAAGTAACGCGAGTGAACGGAAGATGAACTGAGCAGGGCGTGAGGGTGTCCGAAACCGGGGCCGCCGCCACCGCGCGGTCACCCCCCTGCCTGGCAGGATCACCGCAGCGCGGCCGGACGGTGGGCGCGCGGGGGCGCGCGGGGCGCCGATGAGGAGGCGGAGAGATGACGGAACCGCAGGTCAGGCCGGTGCGCGAGGCGGAGGCGCGGGCCTGGGAGGCGCTGGTCGCCACGGCCCGGCGCACGGTCGCCGACGGACTGGTCGTCGGCACCTCCGGCAATGTCTCGGTACGCGTCGGCGACATCGTTCTCGTCACACCCTCGGGCGTGCCCTACGACCGGCTCACCCCCGCCGACGCGACCGGCGTCGACCTCGACGGCCGGCAGGTCCTCGGCACGCTCGTCCCGACCAGCGAACTGCCCATGCACCTGGCGGTCCACCGCCGCACCGGCGCCCGCGCGGTGGTGCACACCCACGCCGTGCACGCGACCGCCGTCTCCACCCTCGTCGACGAGCTCCCGCCGATCCACTACCTGGCCGCCGCCCTCGGCGGACCCGTCCGCGTCGCCCCCTACGCCGCCTACGGCACCGAGGAACTGGCCGGGAACATGCTCCGCGCCCTCGACGGCCGCTCCGGCTGCCTGCTGCGCAACCACGGCACGGTCACCCACGGCGCCACCCTCGACCAGGCGTACGACCGCACCGCCCAACTGGAGTGGATGTGCCGCCTGTGGCTCACCGCCTCCTGCGTCCCCGGCCTGACCCCCGCCCTGCTCACCCGCGACCAGCTCGCGGAGGTAGAGCGGCGGCTCGCGGGGTACGGGCAACGGGAACGGCCCTGACAGGGCGGTCACCCCCCGGCCGCCCACCGCTGGCCGACGGACCGCATCGCAAGGAGACTGGACGGGTGCGCACTGCCACCGCGACGGCCGCCGCCGTCACCGCCGCCCTGGCCGCCGGCGCCGCGAGCGTCGCCGCCGGCCGCCTGGCCAGCGACGCCGCGCTCAAGGCGCCCGCCGGCCGGCCCCTGCCCACCGAACCCCGGCTCACGGTGCACGCGACCGCCGCCGGGCAGATCACCCTCACCCGCGCCCTCGCCTCCCTGCGGCCCGGCCGCTACGGACTGGGCGGCGACGGCTCGCACGCCGTCGTGGGTCCGGTCCTGCCCGGCGCGACCCACCCGGCCGACACCGTGGTACGCCGCCTGGAAGGCGTCACCCACGGCACCCTGCGCCCCGGCGACAAGGCGTGGCTCACCCCCAACCTGTTCGTCGGCACCCCCCGCACCGTCCTCGGCCTGGACCACACCGACGTGGAGATCCCCGGCGAACTCGGACCGCTGCCGGCCTGGTTCCTGCCGGGCGCCCGCGGCACCTGGATCATCGCCGTGCACGGCCTGGGCACCACCCGCGAGCACACCCTGAACCTCCTGGGCCTGCTGCACGAACTGCACTTCCCGCTGCTCGCCCTCGCCTACCGCGGCGACGCCGGCGCCCCCCGGCCGCTGGACGGACTGCACCACTTCGGCGAGACCGAGTGGCACGACCTGGACGCCGCCGTCCGCTACGCCGCCGACCACGGCGCCCGCCGGATCGTGCTGCTCGGCTGGTCCACCGGCGCCACCATGGCGCTGCGCGCCGCCGCCCACTGCGGCCGGCGCGACCTGATCGCGGGCCTCGTCCTGGACTCGCCGGTCCTGGACTGGCAGGCCGCCCTGCGCGCCCTCGCCGCCGCCCGGCACACCCCCGGCGCCCTGCTGCCGCTCGCCGTCCGCGCCGCCCAGGGCCGCACCGGGCTCGACTCCGAACGCCCCGGCGACCTCGCCCGGCTCGACGTGCCGACCCTGGTCCTGCACGGCCCGGACGACGCCGTCGCCCCCTGGAGCCTCACCCGCCGGTTCGCCGCGGCCCACCCCCGCACGGTCACCCTGCACACCGTCCCGGGAGCCCCGCACGCCGCCATGTGGAACGCCGACCCCGCGCGCTACGAAGAAGTGCTCCGGCGCTTCCTGACCCCCCTGGCCTGACCCGTCCGTTCCGTATCGGCGGCGCGGGAACCGGCCGCCCGCCACCTCCGGACGCCCCGCGGCGCCCCCGCCCCCGGCCGCCCGACGGCCCCCGGCGGCATTCCGTTTGGGTTTTCGGACCGTCAACCGGAAGACTGCACCCGTGACGTCCCGTATCCCGCGCGACTCCAGGCTCCGACTCGTCCGCCCGCGATCCCTGGCCGCCTCCCCCAGAGCGATCGACCGGCCGCGCCCGCGCCGCGCCGCCCCGCGTCCCCCGGAGGGCACCCCGGCCCGCTCCGAGCTGGCCCGCATGGCCCGCGCCGGTCTCGCCGACGCCGCCCGTGTCGCCCGCTGGGCCGACGCCGTGCTCGGCCCCGGCCGGGACAGCGCCACCGACGACGGCAAGGCCACCCTCTCCGACGCGACCGCCGAACGCGCCGCCCGCGAACTGGGCCTGACCGTCGATCAGGTCCGCGCCGACTGGGACACCGCCCGCCTCGCCGGCCTGGTCGAGGTGCACGGCGACAGCGCCCGCCCCGGCTGGCGGCTGCGCGCCTGGGACCGCGACGACAGCGCCGTACTGCGCGGCTGGGTCGCCCTCTTCGACGCCTGGTCGCTCGCCCACCCCGAGCCCGCCGGCCACGAGCCGGCCGCCGTCGCCGAGGTCGTCTCCGCGATGCCCCAGGTGCTCTCCTTCCTCCAGTTGTCCGCCGGTCCGGTCCCCGTACCGCAGCTCCTGGACCTGCTGGAGCAGCGCGTCACCGAACTGCGCACCGAGCGCTGCGAGGTCCCCTACGGCCCCCAGGCCGAACCCCCGCGGCCGCCGGACACCGACGCCCCCCTCGCCCCGCTGCTGGACTGGGCGCTGCACGCGCTCGCCGCCGTCGGCGCCCTGACCTGCGGCGACGGCCAGGCCACGCTCACCCCGCTGGGCAACTGGGCGGTCTGGGTCAAGCTGGAGCAGATCTGCGTGGCCGCCCAGAGCCCCGCCGGGAACATCGAGCAGTCCGCCGAGGCCATGCTCCGCGGCTGCGCCCAGCTCCGCCCCAACGCCGCCCGCGCCGAGTACCGCGCCTGGCTCGCCGCCCGCCCGGTCGGCAGCGCCGTCACCGAGCTGCTCGCCGCCGCCCGGGGCGAGGACGCCCTGCTGCGCGGCCTGGCCTTCGAGACGCTGCGGGTGGTCGGCGCCCCCGCCGAACCCGACGTGCGGGCCGTCCTGGACGAGCCGACGCTGCGGCCGTACGCCCTGCTCTGGCTGGCCGAGCACGACGGCGCCGACCCCGAGGACGCCCACGAGGTGCTCACCCGCGAGGAGGCCACCTGGCTCTGGGTCGACACCGCCGCCGCCGTCGCCGACCACGGCGAGGCCCCGCTGCTGGTGCGGCACCTGGAGTCCGCTATCCAGCCCACCGTCCCGATGCTGCTGGACGAGGTCCGGGCCGTCGGCCACCCCCGCACCGTGCAGGTGCTGGTGGCGCTGGCCGCCGCGCACCCCGACCCGGCGCTGGCCAAGGCCGTGCGCCGGGCGGCGTTCCAGGTGCACACGGGGGGAAGCTGAGCGGGCGCCGGGCCCGTGTCCCGGGGGTGTGACGACGGCCCCGGCGGCGGAGCCGTAAAACTGCTTGCACACCCCCGGTAGAATGGCCGTCATGGCCATTCTCCACGCGCATTAGACCGCGGGTCGGACCTCAGCCGCCCCTCCCGCCTCCCACCCCGCCCTGGAGTCTGTCCGTGATTTCCGCCACCGGCATCGAGCTGCGCGCCGGCGCCCGCGTCCTCATCGAGAGCGCCACCTTCCGCGTCGCCAAGGGCGACCGCATCGGCCTGGTCGGCCGCAACGGCGCCGGGAAGACCACCCTCACCAAGTGCCTCGCCGGCGAGGGCATCCCCGCCGCCGGCACCATCACCCGCTCCGGCGAGGTCGGCTACCTCCCGCAGGACCCCCGCACCGGCGACCTCGACGTCCTCGCCCGCGACCGCATCCTGTCCGCCCGCGGCCTGGACGTACTGATCCGCAAGATGCGCGAGAACGAGCAGCGCATCGCGGGCGGCCAGGGCGCCACCCGGGAGAAGGCCCTGCGCCAGTACGAGCGCCAGGAGACGGAGTTCCTCACCAAGGGCGGGTACGCCGCCGAGGCCGAGGCCGCCACCATCGCCGCCGCGCTCAACCTGCCCGACCGGGTGCTCGGCCAGCCCCTGCACACCCTCTCCGGCGGTCAGCGCCGCCGTATCGAGCTGGCCCGCATCCTCTTCTCGGACGCCGACACCCTGCTGCTGGACGAGCCGACGAACCACCTCGACGCCGACTCGATCGTCTGGCTGCGCGACTACCTCAAGTCCTACCGCGGCGGCTTCATCGTGATCTCCCACGACGTCGACCTGGTCGAGACGGTCGTCAACAAGGTGTTCTACCTGGACGCCAACCGCGCCCAGATCGACGTCTACAACATGGGCTGGAAGCTCTACCAGCAGCAGCGCGAGGCCGACGAGAAGCGCCGCAAGCGCGAGCGCGCCAACGCCGAGAAGAAGGCCGCCGCCCTGCACTCGCAGGCCGACAAGATGCGCGCCAAGGCCACCAAGACGGTCGCCGCGCAGAACATGGCCCGCCGCGCCGACAAGCTGCTGGCCGGACTGGAGGCCGCGCGGGTCTCCGACAAGGTCGCCAAGCTCCGCTTCCCCGAGCCCGCGCCCTGCGGCAAGACCCCGCTGACCGCCGAGGGCCTGTCCAAGTCCTACGGCTCGCTGGAGATCTTCACCGACGTCGACCTGGCCATCGACAAGGGCTCCCGCGTCGTCATCCTCGGCCTCAACGGCGCCGGCAAGACCACGCTGCTGCGGCTGCTCGGCGGCGTGGAGCAGCCCGACACCGGCCGGGTGATCGAGGGCCACGGCCTCAAGCTCGGCTACTACGCGCAGGAGCACGAGACCCTCGACCCCGACCGCACGGTCCTGGAGAACATGCGCTCCGCCGCGCCCGACATGGACCTGGTGGAGGTCCGCAAGGTGCTCGGCTCGTTCCTGTTCTCCGGCGACGACGTCGACAAGCCGGCCGGCGTGCTCTCCGGCGGCGAGAAGACCCGGCTCGCGCTGGCCACCCTGGTGGTCTCCTCGGCCAACGTGCTGCTGCTGGACGAGCCGACCAACAACCTCGACCCGGCCAGCCGCGAGGAGATCCTCGGCGCGCTGCGCACCTACAAGGGCGCCGTCGTCCTGGTCACCCACGACGAGGGCGCCGTGGAGGCGCTCCAGCCGGAGCGGATCATTCTGCTGCCCGACGGCGTCGAGGACCTGTGGGGCGCCGGCTACGCGGACCTCGTCGCCCTCGCTTGATCGAATGGATGATCCACGGCGTATGGATCATTCGGCCGATCGGTGATCCATCATCTGTGTGAGATCTCCTCGTACCGAGGTGTGTCCTACATCCATGTCACGGCCGAGCCCTCCGTTCCCGGAGGCTCGGCCGTGACGCCTTTCTGACCAGCAACTTCACCGGAGAACCCGTTCGGGTGTACGGACGCCGATCTCTGGAATTCGCCATTCCGCTTGTGGGGACGCACTCCTGTCGTCACAACCTTGTCTCACCGACCTTGCCGAATGGGTGGCCATCGCGCCCCGGAGGGGTGATCATGAGGAGACCAGAGCGCACTTCCCATGAGGAGGCACGGGTGGCCGAGACTCTGAAGAAGGGCAGCCGGGTGACCGGCGCCGCGCGCGACAAGCTCGCGGCAGACCTGAAGAAGAAGTACGACGCCGGTGCGAGCATCCGGGCCTTGGCCGAGGAGACCGGCCGCTCGTATGGCTTCGTGCACCGCATGCTCAGTGAGTCGGGCGTCACGCTGCGAGGGCGTGGCGGGGCGACCCGGGGCAAGAAGGCCACGTCGGCCTGATTCCCCCGGGCGGCCCTTCGGCTCTCCGAAGGTGGCCACCCGGTCGGACGCATGACCGACCGGGTGGTTACTGTGCAGTCACTTACGTGGGCCGTGCGGAACTCCGTACGGCACGCCAGGACGACCGCACCCATCGGAGGCGCCCCATGGCTTCGCCCGCCCAGGACCACGGCACAGCGGGTCCCGTACTCGACCAGGACGGCGTACGGCTCACCGTCGACGACGCGATCGCCACGGTGACGCTGACCAACCCGGCCAAGCGCAACGCGCAGAGCCCCGCCCTGTGGCGGGCGCTCGCCGAGGCCGGGCGACGGCTGCCGGGCACCGTACGGGTCGTCGTGCTGCGCGCCGAGGGCAAGTCGTTCTCGGCCGGGCTCGACCGGCAGGCGTTCACTGAGGAGGGCTTCGACGGCGAGCCGTCGTTCGTCGATCTGGCGCGCGGCTCGGACGCCGAGCTGGACGCGGTCATCGCCGGGTACCAGGAGGCGTTCACCTGGTGGCGGCGGAGCGACCTGCTGTCCATCGCCGCCGTGCGGGGGCACGCCATCGGGGCCGGGTTCCAGCTCGCCCTCGCCTGCGACCTGCGGGTCGTCGCCGACGACGTGCAGTTCGCGATGCGCGAGACCGGCCTCGGCCTGGTCCCCGACCTCACGGGCACGCACCCGCTGGTCACCCTGGTCGGCTACGCCCGCGCCCTGGAGATCTGCGTGAGCGGGCGGTTCGTCACCGCCGAGGAGGCGGTGAGCAGCGGGCTGGCCAACCTCGCCGTGCCCGCCGACCAGCTCGACGCCGCCGTGCGCGATCTGGCCTCGGCGGTCCTGGCCGCGCCGCGGGACGCGGTGGTGGAGACCAAGGCGCTGCTCCAGGGCGCCACCACCCGCGACCTCGACGCCCAGCGCGCCGCGGAACGCGCCGCCCAGGCCCGCCGCCTGCGCGACCTGGCGGGCCTCGGCGAGTAACCCCGCGGGAGGGCCGGCCCGGCGCGTCAGTCCAGCGCCGTCACCAGGACCGCCACCGACGGGTGGTCCGGCAGCGCCTCGGACACCGCCGCGCGCAGCCTCCGGGCCACCTCCACGGTGCGGTACCCCGCGTCCACCGCGCACTCCACCCGCACGTGCCGCCGGGGCAGGACCGCGTCCCCCTCGGACGCGGTCAGGTGCGCGGGCCGGCCCAGCGTGCCCGTCAGCCGGGTCACGCCCTCGACCGCGAGGGCGGCCCGCGCCACCCGCGCCTCGTCGCCCTCCCCGGCCTCGTCGGCGCCCGCGCCCGCCGCCCCGGAAGCCGCCCCAGGGGTCTCCCGCGCCGGTTCCGCCGGGGCCGGGTCAGGGGCCGGGTCCGGGTCCGGGTCGAGGAGGGCCGTCACCCGCAGGTCCACCTCCGTCACCGCCAGGCCGAGACGGGCCGACGCCGCCGTGGCCAGCGCCGTACGGACCAGGTCCGTCGTCGTCGGGAGCGGCTCCGCCGCCGTGGCCGCGAGGTCCGCCGTCACCCGCAGCGGCCCCGGCGGCAGCGCGCTCGGCGGCGGCGGTACGGCGGGCTCCTGCGCGCCCTCGGGGCCGGCCGGCCCGATCCGCAACCCGTTCGGACGCACCCCCGGCACGCCCCGCGCCGCCTCCAGCAGGACCCCGCGCGCCGCCCGTTCGGCGATCCAGGCGCCGTCCCGTGGGCCGCCCAGGGGCAGGAATCTGCCGAGCCCGAGCTGCTCCCGCACCGTCCGTGTCCACCGATCAGCCGTCGTCATTCCTCCAGCCTGCCGCATCCCTGGCGCGCGACCGAGCATCCGCGCTTAACGTGGTCACGGAACCTCGACCGGAAGGGACGCAGGCGATGAGCGAGACCACGGAGCGACAGGGCACGGCGACAGAGGGCCTCACAGGGGCCAAGGCACACTCGCCCCGGCGCGGCGGCGGGGACCCCGGCACCCGGGGACGCACCACCATCGCCGACGGCGTCGTGGAGAAGATCACCGGAATGGCCGCCCGTGACGTGGTGGGCGTGCACGCCATGGGCAGCGGCATGTCCCGCACCTTCGGCGCGGTCCGCGACCGGGTGCCCGGCGGCGGCGGCGGGAACAAGTCGGTGACGCGCGGCGTGAAGGCCGAGGTCGGCGAGAAGCAGACCGCGCTCGACCTGGAGATCGTCGTCGAGTACGGCGTGGCGATCGCCGATGTCGCCCGCGACGTACGGGAGAACGTGGTGGCGGCGGTGGAGCGGATGACCGGCCTGGAGGTCGTCGAGGTCAACATCGCGGTCAGCGACGTCAAACTGCCCGACGAAGAGGACGAGGACCAGCCGGAACCCCGGATTCAGTGAGACGGCACCCGGTGACCCGGAACTGAAGGAGAGCGCACCATGAGCATGGCCGTGGTCGGCTTGATCGCCGGCATGGCGCTGGGCTTCGCCGGTTATTTCGGCGGATTCGGTGCCTTCCTGCTGGTGGCGGCCCTGGGCGCCGTCGGCTTCGTGGTCGGCCGGTTCCTGGAGGGGGACCTGGAACCGGGCGACTTCTTCCGCAGCCGTGGCGACCGGCGGCGGTGACCGGGGTGAGCGCAGCCGTCGGTGAGCTGCCCGCGCCCGAGGCCGTCGTCCCGCCCGGCGAGCGCGGGGCGACCCGGATCGCGGACCGGGTGGTCGCCAAGGTCGCCGCCCAGGCGGCGCGCGAAGCCGTGGGGCAGCTTCCGCCGGACGCCGCGCCCCCGCATGCCACCGTGGCCGTGCGGCACGACGCGGCCCGCATCCACGTCCACCTCGAACTGGACTTCCCCAGCGACGTCGGCGCCCGCTGCGGCCGGGTGCGGCACCGGGTCGTCCAGCGGGTGGGCGCGCTGACCGGCATGCGCGTGCCCGAGGTCACCGTGCAGGTCGAACGGCTGCACCTCACACCGGAGTACCGGGCACCCCAGGGGAGGACCCGATGAGCGGACCCGACGAGCAGGGCGCCACCAGCAGGCTCCCCGTCATGGAGCGGCAGACCGGCGCCCAGCAGGACCCCCCGCCCGCCCCGGAGACCGGCGCGCGGGCCGGCCGCTTCTGGTCGGCACGCCGCGTCCCCGCCGCCGTCACCGCCCTGCTCCTGCTGGTCCTCGCGGGCGCCTTCCTGTACGACGTGGCCGCCGTCCGGGCCGGTCGCTCCGCCCTGGCCTGGCGGCGCGGCTTGGCCCGGCAGCTCGCCGAACGCCCCCTGGACGACATCTGGGTGCTGGTCGGCGCGGGTGTCGCCGCCGCCCTCGGCCTCTGGCTGCTGCTGCTGGCGCTCACGCCCGGCCTGCGGTCGGTGCTGCCGATGCGCCGCACCCACCCCGACGTGCGCGCCGGGCTGGACCGGGACGCCGCCGCCACGGTGCTGCGGGACCGCGCCATGGAGGTCGCCGGGGTGCAGTCCGCGCGGGTGCGCACCCGCCGCTCGAAGGCCAAGGTCCGCGCGGTGTCCCACTTCCGCGAACTGGACGACGTACGCACGGACCTGGACGCCGTACTCACCGACACCGTGCGCGGGCTGGGGCTGGCCCGGCCGCCGAAGCTGTCGGTGCGGGTGCGGCGGCCCGGACGGAAGGGGTGAGGGCGATGCTCAGGACCGTCAACCGGGTGCTGCTCGCGATCGTGGGACTCGTCCTGCTGGTCCTCGGCGGCTCGGTGCTCGCCGTGGGCCTCGGCGCCTCCCCGCCCTCCTGGTGGGTCCACGACGGGCGGCACGACGTACTGCTCAGCGACGGCCAGCGGACCCGGTGGCGGGACGCGGGCTGGTGGTGGCCGGTGGTGATCGCCGCCCTCGCCGTGCTGCTGCTGCTCGCCCTGTGGTGGCTGGTCGCGGTGGTGCGCCGGCGCCGGCTCGCCGAGCTGCTGGTCGACACCGGCGACGGCGAGGGCGCGGTGCTGCGCGGGCGGGCCCTGGAACAGGTCCTCGCCGAGGAGGCGGGCCGGGCCGACGGCGTCGACGGTGCCCGCGTCCGCCTCACCGGCCGCCGCACCGCACCCCGGGCCCGGCTGCGGCTGCTGCTGGAACCGCACGTCGACCCGGGCACCGCGCTGGAGCACCTCACCGGGCACGCCCTGCTGCACGCCCGCCGCTCGGCCGGGCTGGCGGCGCTGCCGGCGGAGGTCCGGCTGCGCGGCGTCCGGCACCGCGCCGAACGGGTCAGTTGACGCCCGCGGCTCAGAAGCCGTGCCGCACGCCGCCGTCCACCGGCACCATCACGCCCGTCACGTACGACGCGGCCGGGGAGAGCAGGAAGGCGGCGGCGCGGCCGAACTCCTCGGGGCGGCCGTAGCGGCGCAGCGGGATGCCGGACTCGGCCGCCCTGCGGGTGGCCTCCGGGTCGGCGGACAGGGCGTCCAGCTCCCGGACCCGGTCGGTGTCGATGCGGCCCGGCAGGACGCCGACGACACGGATGCCGCGCGGGCCCAGCTCGTCCGCGAGGGACTTGGCGAATCCGGCGAGCCCCGGCCGCAGCCCGTTGGAGATGGTCAGCCCCGGGATCGGCTCGTGCGCCGAGCCGGACAGCACGAAGCCGATCACTCCGCCCTCGCCCAGTTCGGCCGCCGCCGTCCGGGCCAGGCGTACCGCGCCGAGGAACACCGATTCGAACGCGGTCCGCCACTGCTCGTCGGTGTTGTCGGTGACGAAGCCGGGCGGCGGGCCGCCGACGCTGACCAGGACGCCGTCGAAGCGGCCGAATCGCTCCCGGGCGGTGGCGATCAGCCGGCCGGCGGCCTCCGGATCGGCGTTGTCGGCGGCCACCCCGACCGCGTCCGGGCCCAGCGCGGCGGCCGCCTCGGCGGCGCGCTGCCCGTCCCGTCCGGTGACGACCACCTTGGCGCCGTCGGCGACCAGTTCCCGCGCGGTGGCGTTGCCCAGGCCCCGGGTGGCCCCGGTGACGACGTACACCCGGTCCTTCAGTCCAAGATCCATGGCCCCTATCCTGCCTTCTCGTCCCCGTACAGGGCGAGGGCGGTGTGCACCAGGCCGATGTGGCTGAACGCCTGGGGGAAGTTGCCGAGCTGCCGGCCGGCCACCGGGTCGTACTCCTCGGCGAGCAGCCCCACGTCGTTGGTGAGCCCCAGCAGCCGTTCGAACAGTTCCCGGGCCTCGGCGGTGCGGCCCGCCATGTGCAGGGCGTCGGCGAGCCAGAACGAGCAGACCAGGAAGGTGCCCTCGCCGCCCGGCAGCCCGTCCGCGGTCGTGTCGGTGCTGTACCGGTGCAGCAGACCGCCCTGGAGCAGCTCCTTCTCGATGGCGTCGATGGTGCCGAGGACACGCGGGTCGTCCGGCGGCAGGAAGCCGACGCGGGGGATGAACAGCAGCGCGGCGTCCAGCTCCCGGGAGCCGTAGTACTGGGTGAACGTGTTGCGTTCGGGGTCGTAGCCCTTCTCGCAGACCTCGCGGTGCACCTCCTCGCGCAGCGCCCGCCAGGCGTCGAGGTCGCCCTCCAGCTCCGGGTGGGCCTCCAGGGTGCGCACCGCGCGGTCGGCGGCGACCCAGGTCATCACCTTGGAGTGGACGAACTGCCGGCGTCCGCCGCGCACCTCCCACAGCCCCTCGTCCGGCTCCCGCCACACGGTCCGCAGGAAGTCCATCAGGGCCCGCTGGAGTTCCCACATCTGCGGCTTGCCGGGCATCCCCGCGGCGCGGGCCAGCGACAGGGTGTCCATGACCTCGCCGTACACGTCGAGCTGGAGCTGGTCCACGGCGGCGTTGCCGATGCGCACCGGCCGGGACCCGGCGAAGCCGGAGAGCCAGGGCAGCTCGTACTCGGGCAGCCGGCGCTCACCGGCCAGGCCGTACATGATCTGGAGCGCGGAGGGGCTGCCGGCCACCGCGCGCAGCAGCCAGTCGCGCCACGCCTCCGCCTCGTCCAGGTACCCGGCGGCGAGCAGGGCGCCGAGGGTGAGGGTGGAGTCGCGCAGCCAGCAGTAGCGGTAGTCCCAGTTGCGTACGCCGCCGGGCTCCTCGGGCAGCGAGGTGGTCGCGGCGGCCACGATGCCGCCGGTCGGCGCGTAGGTGAGCGCCTTGAGGGTGATCAGGGAGCGGACCACGGCGTCCCGGTGCGGGCCGTCGTAGCGGCAGCGGGCGGCCCAGGACCGCCAGTCCGCGACGCTGTGCTCCAGCGCCCGGTACGGGTCGATCTGCTCGGGACGCGGCTCGTGCGAGGGGTGCCAGGTGAGGACGAACGCCACCTTCTCGCCCGCCGCCACGGTGAACTCCGAGTGCGTGCCGAGGTCCTCGCCCCAGGTGCGGACCTCGGGTTCGCTGCGCAGCCACGCCGAGTCCGGGCCGGCCACGGCGACCCGGTGGCCGTCGGTCCGGCGCACCCAGGGGACGACGGAGCCGTAGTCGAAGCGCAGCCGCAGCGTGCTGCGCACGGTCACCCGGCCGCTGAGCCCCTCGACGATCCGCACCAGGTCGGGGGCGCGGTCGCGCTGCGGCATCAGGTCGGTGACCCGGATCGCGCCGTCCTCGGTCTCCCACTCGGTGTCCAGCACCAGGGTGTCGGGCCGGTACGCCCGCCGGGTGCAGCGCTCGGCGCCGGCCGGGGCGATCCGCCAGTGGCCGTTGTCCTCGTCGCCGAGCAGCCTGGCGAAGCAGGCGGCGGAGTCGAAGCGGGGCAGGCACAGCCAGTCCACGGAACCGTCGGTGGAGACGAGCGCCGCGGTCTGCTCGTCGCCGATGATCGCGTAGTCCTCGATACGGGGATGCACGGGGTCCGTCTGCCCAGCGGGGTGACGGGGCAATCAAGGCGGCGGGCCCTACACGGACGCCGGTTCCGCTTCCGCCGGGTCCTCGGCGCCGGCCGCCTCGGCCCGGTCGCGGACCTCGCGGCGGACCAGGAACCACCAGCCGACCGGGACGGCCGCGGAGAACAGCCACCACTGGATGGCGTAGGCGAAGTTGAGCGCCGCGTCCTCGTTGCCGGGCCTGCCGATCGGCTCGGGGGCGCCGTCCTTCGGCTCGGGCGCCGTCAGCACGACGTAACCGCCGAGCACCGAGGCGTCCAGGCGCTCGGCCTCCCGGGCGCTGTTGATCAGCATGATCTGCCGGTCGGGCAAGCCCTTGAGGTCTTTGATGCCGCTGGCCTCGGTCGTCTCGTCGGGCATCATCCGCCCGGTGACGGTGACCTCGCCGGCCGGCGGGGCGGGGATCTTCGGGAACTCGGTTTGGCTGGGGCCGTCCGCCGGGACCCAGCCCCGGTTGACCAGCAGCACCTTGCCGTCGTCCAGGACGAAGGGGGTCAGCACGTGGTAGCCGACCTCGTCGTCGGCGTTGGTGCGGCGTCGGACCACGACCTCGTCCTCGGTGTCGAAGCGGCCCGTGGCGGTGACACCGCGGTACCGCTCGTCGCTGGTGATCCGCTTGCCGGGGGAGGTGAGCCGCTCCACGGGCACCGGGTCGGCGTTCAGCGCGCGGGCGACCAGGTCGTTGCGGGCGGTGCGCTCCTCGTAGCGGTGCATCTGCCAGAAGCCCAGCCTGATCATCGTGGGGATGAGGAGGAGGGCGACCAGCGTGAGGATCACCCACTGCCGGGACAACAGGAAGCGGTACACCCCATGACCGTACAACTCGGCCACGGGGTGTCCGCACGGGGGTGCGCTCAGACCCGGTCGACGATGCCCGCCCTCCCCTCGGCGCGGGCGCAGTGGGCGCCGCAGTACCAGTGGCCGTCGACCTCTACGCCCTGCCCGATGATCTGCACCCGGCAGTGCTCGCAGATCGGGGCCATGCGGTGGATCGCGCAGGAGAAGCAGTCGAAGACGTGGACCGCGCCCTGCGCGTGGACCTCGAAGGTCATGCCGTAGTTGTTGCCGCAGACTTCACATGTCGCCATGCGCCACAGGGTGGGCCGTGGCCGCGGTCCGGGCGAGCGGGTACCGGGCGAGTCGTCCCGCTTTCACCCGTCTCGTCCGGCAATCACCCGTCCGACGTCACACACCTGTACGACAGCCCGCGCCCGGCCCGGATCAGCCGTCGGCCGGGGCGACGTCCCGCAGCAGTTGCCCGAAGGCCGCCTCGTCCACGATCGGCGTGCCGTACTGCCGGGCCTTGACCACCTTCGAGGTGCCCGAGTCGGGGTCGTTGGTGACCAGCAGGCTGGTCAGCCGGGAGAGGCTGGTCGCCACGTGCAGCCCGGCCTCGGCCGCGCGGTCCTCCAGCAGCTCCCGCTCGGTGGAGGTGTCACCCGAAAAGGCGACCCTCATGCCCTGCTTGAGCGGTTTGCCGTCTTCGTACCGGCCCGGGTTGGGATACGGGCATGCGGGCCTTTTGCGGGAGGGCCGCCAACTCGTCTGCGGATACCCGCCGTAGCCCGTCTGCCGACCGATCCGGGCCGCGGGCCGGTCCGCCCACTCGGTCAGCGGCCGGCACTCCTGCAGCGGCAACCGCACACTGCCCGCGGCGGCGGCGCGCAGGCTCGGCCGGAACGCCTCCGCCAGCACCCGCGCGTCGTCCAGCGCGTGGTGCGCCCGCCGCTGCACCACGCCGAAGTGCGCGGCGAGCGACTCCAGCTTGTGGTTGGGCAGCGGCAGCGCCAGCTCCTTGGCGAGCGCGATGGTGCACAGCCGCTGCCGCACCGGGGCCTCGCGCTGCGCGCGGGCGTACTCCCGGGCGATCATCTGCCAGTCGAAGACCGCGTTGTGCGCGACCAGGACCCGGCCGTCGAGCCGGGCCGCGAACTCCTCGGCGACGTCCCGGAAGAGCGGCGCCCCTTCGAGCACGTCGCTCGTCAGGCCGTGTATCCACACCGGGCCCGGGTCCCGCTCCGGATTGACCAGGGTGTACCAGTGGTCCTCGACCTCACCGCGGGCGTCCAGCCGGTAGACGGCCGCGGAGATGATGCGGTCGTCGCGGGCCAGGCCGGTGGTCTCCACGTCGACGACCGCGTATCCCCGCGGATACGCGGCCGGCCACAGCGTGGGGGACGACGCTTCGGTCGTACGGTCTTCGAGCATGGTTCACGAGGATACGGGCCGGGACCGACAGTCCCGTCCCGCAGGGGTTCCGGCGTGCCCAAGTCCCGTGCCGTCCGGGACGGTTCGGCCCGGCCGCCGGCGGCTCACCGGCGGACCGGCACCGGAAGGGCCGTCAGCGGCCCGGACACGGCGAGCACCAGGCCGGGCACGGCGACCTCCGCACGCGCGGGGGAGCAGGCGGCCGGCGGATCGGCCGCGCGGCCCAGCCTCAGGCGCCCGCCACACGCGCGTAGCGGCCCAGCAGCGCCGGGCCCGCCGCCGATGCCGGCGGGACCGCCCGGCACCGGGTTGCCGGTGGCCGCCACCGGGGCCCCGGAGCTGGGCGCCGTACGCGGGCAAGTTCAGGACACGGCGGGTGGTACGGCCGACGCCGCGCGCCGGCCGTACCACCCGGAGGGACTACTTGGTGACCGCGTCCAGGGCGTCCGCCGTGCCCCAGCCGTAGAACCCGTTGCGGTTCTTGGAGCCCTCGCAGACCGCGTCCACCTTGCCGTCGCCGTCGATGTCGTACGGCTTGGTGCACGGCGTGGCGTCGGCCTCCGCGTACAGCAGCGCCTTCACCAGGGCGGGCGGGGCGTACGGGTGGGTCGACTTGATGAGCGCGGCGACGCCCGCGACGTGCGGCGAGGCCATCGACGTACCGGCCATGTAACCCCACTTGCCGCCGGGCAGCGTGCCCAGGATCAGGCCGCTGGTGGCGGGCGGGGCGGGCGTCTGGTAGGCCGTGGAGTCGCCGCCGGGCGCGGCGATGTCGATGACGCCCAGGCCGTAGTTGGAGAAGGAGGACTTGATGCCCTTGGCGCCGGTCGCGGCGGTGGTGACGACGCCCGGCAACTGGGTCGGGATGTCGTAGCACTCGGAGGGGTCGATCACCCGCTCGGTGGGCGTGGAGTCGTTGGGCGAGCCCGGGTCGGTGATCTCGTCGGCGGCGAGGTCGTACTCCTCGTTGCCGGCCGCGGCGACGTTGACCGCGCCCTTCTTCTCGGCGTACGACGAGGCCCGGCGGACGGCCTCGACGAGGGCCTTCTGGTCCGGGTCGTTCTTGCAGTTGAAGTACCAGGGGTCGGTGTAGTAGCTGTTGTTGGTCACGTCGACGCCGTGCTCGGCCGCCCACATGAAGCCGCAGACCACGGCCTCGGTGTAGAAGAACCCGGCGGTCGTGGAGACCTTGATGCCGGAGACCTTCACGCCGGGCGCGACGCCCGTCATGCCGATGCCGTTCTTGGCGGCGGCTATCTCACCGGCCACGTGGGTGCCGTGCGGGGACTCCTCCGCGCTCGGCCGCCAGGCGCCGTCGGTGGTGTCCGGCTTGCCCGACACGCAGTTGACGGACGCCTCCCGGTCGAAGTTGGGCGCGATGTCCGGGTGGGTGTCGTCGACGCCGGTGTCGATGACGGCGACGGTGACCTTGCTGCTGCCCAGCGTCTTCTCGTGCGCCTTGTCCGCCTTGATGGCGGGCAGGTCCCACTGGAGGCCCTCCAGCGGGTCCTGGCCCTCGGCGGCCTCGGCCGCGGCGGCCTCCTGGGCGGTGAGCACCTTCGGCGTGCCGACGTCGGTGGTGGCCGCCGACGGCAGCGGGGCGGTGCGGGTGGCACCGGCCGACTGGACCCCGCGCACCCCGCGGACGGCCTTGGCGAAGTCCGGGTTCGCCGAGTGCACGACGATCACGCCGATCCGGTCGTACGACGTCACGATCGTGCCGCCGGCCTCGGCTATCGCGCGCTTGATGTGCGCCGAGGGGGCCTTGCCCGCCTGGACGTTGACGACATAGCTGAGCGAGGTGGCGTCCGCCGTGACCGAGGGCGTCTCGGCGGCGGTGGCCTGCACGTTGGGCAGGAAGGCGAGGGCCGTCGCCATGGCCATGCCGGCCGGGATCGCCAGGGCGCGGCGGTGGCGCGAGGGGAACGCAGTCATGTGCGAGATCTCCAGTCAGTGACGGATTGCTGACGTGCGGGTGCCAAATCCGGGGGGACGAGGGTCACTTCACCGCGCGGAGCGCGTCGACGATGCCGGCCCCGTAGAAGCCGTTGCCGTGCCGGCCGCCCTCGCAGACGGCGTCCTGGGCGCCGTCGCCGTCCTGGTCGTAGGAGGCGGGGCAGGCGGTGTCGTCGGCCTGCGCCTTCAGCAGCGCCCGCAACCGGGCCGGGGACGCCCCGGGGTGCTCCGACTTCAGCAGCGCGGCGACGCCCGCGGCGTGCGGGGAGGCCATGGAGGTGCCCTGGAGGAAGGCGTACTGGTTGCCGGGCATCGTGGAGAGGATGCGGCCGTCCTTCGACGGGGTGTCCGGGAGCTGGTAGCGCCGGTCACCGCCCGGCGCCGCGACGTCGACGACACCCTTGCCGTACGAGGAGTAGTACGACTTCTCCTTCTTCACGCCCGTCGCGCTGACCGTGACGACACCCGGCAACTGGGTCGGCACGTCGAAGCACTCGTGCGGGTCGATGGTCCGCGGCACCGGCGTGGAGTCGTCGGGGCTGGAGTCGTCGACGATCGCGTCGGCGTCCAGGTCGTGGTTGTCGTTGCCGGCCGCCGCGACGTGCAGGACGCCCTTCTTCTGGGCGTAGCGCTGGGCCCGGTCGACCGCGTCGACGATGGCCCGCTGGTCGGGGTCGTCCATGCAGTTGTAGAGCCAGGGGTCCACGTAGTAGCTGTTGTTGGTGATCTCCACCCCGTGGTCGGCGGCGAACACGAAGGCGCACACCACGGATTCGGGGTAGAACAGGCCGTTGTCCGGGTCGCTCACCTTGATGCCGGACACCTTCACGCCCGGAGCGACGCCGGCCACGCCGACGCCGTTGCGGGCGGCGGCTATCTCACCGGCCACGTGGGTGCCGTGGTAGTCCTCGGCGGTGTACGGCCGCCAGGCGCCCTCGGAGGTGTCGGCCTTGCCGCCGACGCAGTTCGCGGACTGCGACGGGGAGAAGTTGGGGGCGAGGTCCGGGTGGGTGTCGTCGACGCCGGTGTCGATCACGGCGACGGTGACGTCCCGGCTGCCCGGGTCGATCCGCGCGGCCCGGTCGGCGCCGATGGCCCGCAGGTCCCACTGGTCGGCCTCCAGGGGCTCCTCGCCGTCCCCGGCCGCCGCGGCGCTCCGCGCCGCCTGGGTCTTCGTCAGGTACTCCGCCGCGCCCTCGGCCGTCGTTCCGGCGGCGGCCAGCGGCGCGGTGCGGGTCGCGCCCGCCGACCGCACGCCCCGGACCGCGCGTATCTCCGCGCCGAAGTCCGGGTCGGCCGAGTGCGCCACGATGACGCCGATCCGGTCGTAGACGGCGACCACGCTCCCGCCGGCGGCGGATATCGCCCGCTTCACCGAGGCGATCGTGCGGTGGCCGGCGCCGGTGTTGACGACGTAGGCGAGCTTCGGGGCGTCCGCGGTGGCCCGCGCGGCCAACTGGGCGCCGGGGGCGGCCGACGCGACGGCCGGGAGGAAGCCGAGCGACGCGGTCAGCGACAGTCCGACGGGTATCGCCAGGCCGAGCCGGCGTCTGGAGCGCAGATGAGCCATGGGGTCTCCACATCATCCTCAAACGAGACCGGCCCGCGACACAGGTGGTGCTCGGGCAGGTACATGTCGGGTGGTGCAGGGTGAAGCTATCCCCCGAAGTCGCTGGCCAGCAATGACTTCCCGCAGGTGACTTCGGAAAGTGCCCGGACGAGTTGAACCGGGCCCCGCGGGGCGCCGTGTCGTTGGACAGGGAGCACCAGCACGACCAGCCCCCGTGAGGTTTCGAGCCGTCATGTCCGTCGTACGAGGAGACTCCGTGGCCACCGACGCACCGCCCCCCTCGCAAGAACAACGCGAACTCCCGAGCGTCGAGGAGTTCACCGAGGTGCAGCAGAGCGCGGAATTCGGTGAACTGCGCCGTTCCTTCCGCTCCTTCGCCTTCCCCCTGACGATCGCCTTCGTCGCCTGGTACCTGCTGTACGTCCTGCTGTCGAACTACGCGGGCGGCTTCATGGGCACCAAGCTGTTCGGCAACATCAACGTCGCCCTCGTCTTCGGACTCGCCCAGTTCCTCACCACGTTCCTCATCGCCTGGTGGTACTCGCGGCACGCCGCCGCGCAGCTCGACCCCAAGGCCGAGGCCATCAAGTCCCGGATGGAGGGCGGCGCATGAGCCCCGTACAGCAGACCTTCCTCGCGGCCAACGAGGCCAGTGAGCACCGGCCGCTGATCATCACGCTGTTCGCGGTCTTCGTGGTCGCGACGCTGTTCATCACCGTCTGGGCCGGGCGGCAGACCAAGGACGCCGCCGACTTCTACGCGGGCGGGCGGCAGTTCAGCGCCTTCCAGAACGGCCTGGCGGTCTCCGGCGACTACATGTCGGCCGCGTCCTTCCTGGGCATCGCGGGCGCCATCGCCATCTTCGGCTACGACGGCTTCCTGTACTCCATCGGCTTCCTGGTCGCCTGGCTGGTCGCGCTGCTCCTGGTCGCCGAGCCGCTGCGCAACTCCGGGCGCTACACCATGGGCGACGTCCTCGCCTACCGGATGCGCCAGCGGCCGGTGCGCACCGCCGCCGGCACCTCCACGATCGTCGTGTCGATCTTCTACCTGCTGGCCCAGATGGCGGGCGCCGGCGTCCTGGTCTCCCTGCTGCTCGGCATCACCTCCGACGCGGGCAAGGTCCTGATCGTCGCCCTGGTGGGCGTCCTGATGATCGTCTACGTCACCATCGGCGGCATGAAGGGCACCACCTGGGTGCAGATGGTCAAGGCCGTGCTGCTGATCGGCGGCACCCTGCTGATCACCTTCCTGGTGCTGCTGAAGTTCGACTTCAACATCTCCGACCTGCTGGGCAGCGCCGCCGAGAACAGTGGCAAGGGCGCCGCCTTCCTGGAGCCCGGCCTCCAGTACGGCGCCACCGGCACCACCAAGCTGGACTTCATCTCCCTGGGCATCGCCCTGGTCCTCGGCACCGCCGGCCTGCCGCACATCCTGATCCGCTTCTACACGGTGCCCAACGCCAAGGCCGCCCGTAAGTCCGTCAACTGGGCGATCGGCATCATCGGCGCCTTCTACCTGATGACCATCGCCCTCGGCTTCGGCGCGGCGGCGCTGATCTCGCAGAAGGAGATCATCGAGTCCAACCCGTCCGGCAACACGGCGGCCCCGCTGCTCGCCCTGCACGTCGGCGGCGTCGACTCGGCGTGGGGCGCGATCCTGCTGGCCACCATCTCGGCGGTCGCCTTCGCCACGATCCTCGCCGTGGTCGCCGGCCTCACCCTGGCCTCGTCCTCGTCCTTCGCGCACGACATCTACGCCAACGTCATCCGCAAGGGCCAGGCCACCGAGAAGGAGGAGATGCGGGCCGCGCGCTGGGCGACCGTCTTCATCGGCATCGTCTCCATCGCGCTCGGCGCCCTCGCCCGCGACCTGAACGTGGCCGGCCTGGTCGCGCTCGCCTTCGCGGTCGCCGCCTCCGCGAACCTGCCGACCATCCTCTACAGCCTGTTCTGGAAGCGGTTCACCACCCAGGGCGCCCTGTGGTCGATCTACGGCGGCCTGGTCGTCGCCGTCGGCCTGGTGCTGTTCTCGCCCGTGGTCTCCGGCGACCCCAAGGCGATGTTCCCGGACGTCGACTTCGCCTGGTTCCCGCTGAAGAACCCCGGCATCATCTCCATCCCGTTCGGCTTCCTGATGGGCTGGCTCGGCACGGTCCTGTCCAAGGAGAAACCCGACGCCGGCAAGTACGCGGAGCTGGAGGTCCGGTCCCTGACCGGCACCGGCGCCCACTGACACCCCCCCCGCGCGGGCCCCGTCGTAGCTCTCTACGACGGGGCCCGCGGGCACCTCGTGGCTTTCCGCCGCTGTCGATGTCGGCGCCGTCACGTAGGCTCGCAGGTGTCGGGGGGCGGAAGTGCCCCGCGATCCGCGTCGAGGGAGGGGGCCCACGTGCTCATCGACACCTACGGCCGAGTGGCCACCGACCTGAGGGTCTCGCTGACCGACCGCTGCAATCTGCGCTGCACGTACTGCATGCCCGAGGAGGGCCTGCAGTGGCTGGCCAAGCCCGACCTGCTCACGGACGACGAGATCGTCCGCCTCATCGGCATCGCGGTCACCTCCCTGGGCATCGAGGAGGTCCGCTTCACCGGCGGTGAGCCGCTGCTGCGGCCCGGCCTGCCCGGCATCGTCGAGCGCGTCGCCGCCCTGGAGCCGCGCCCCAGGATGTCCCTGACCACCAACGGCATCGGCCTCAGGCGCACCGCCGGCGCGCTGAAGGCGGCGGGCCTGGACCGGGTCAACGTCTCCCTGGACACCCTGCGCCCGGACGTCTTCAAGACCCTCACCCGACGCGACCGCCACCAGGACGTCATCGAGGGTCTGCACGCCGCCCGCGAGGCCGGCCTGACCCCCGTCAAGGTCAACACCGTCCTGATGCCGGGGCTCAACGCCGACGAGGCCCCCGACCTGCTCGCCTGGGCCGTCGACCACGGTTACGAACTGCGCTTCATCGAGCAGATGCCGCTGGACGCCCAGCACGGCTGGAAGCGCGAGGGCATGGTCACCGCCGGCGACATCCTCGCCTCGCTGCGCACCCGCTTCGAGCTGGCCCCCGAGGGCGCCGGGGAGCGCGGCTCGGCCCCGGCGGAACGCTGGATCGTCGACGGCGGCCCGCACCGCGTGGGCGTCATCGCCTCCGTCACCCGCCCGTTCTGCGCCGCCTGCGACCGCACCCGGCTGACCGCCGACGGCCAGGTCCGTACCTGCCTGTTCGCCACCGAGGAGACCGATCTGCGCGCCGCCCTGCGCTCCGGCGCCCCGGACGAGGAGATCGCCCGTATCTGGAAGCTGGCGATGTGGGGCAAGAAGGCCGGCGCGGGCCTGGACGACCCGTCCTTCGTCCAGCCGGACCGCCCGATGTCCGCGATCGGCGGCTAGGACGGGCCCCCGGCCCGCCCGGGGGACTGGGGAGTCTCGGGGGACTCGGAGGGCTCGGGGGACTCCCACTCGGCGAGGGTGACGACGTCCTTCAGGAAGCCCCGTACCCCGAGGAACTGCGACAGGTGCTCGCGGTGCTCCTCGCAGGCCAGCCAGGTCTTGCGCCGCTCGGGCGTGTGCAGCTTCGGGTTGTTCCAGGCCAGCACCCACACGGCGGGGGTACGGCAGCCCTTGGCGGAGCAGATGGGGGAGGTCGCGTCACTCACGGCTTCGTCTCGCAGGTCGGTCGCACCCGGCGGCTGGAAAAGGCGACGCCGAGCAGCCACGGGGGGAGCTGCCCGGCGTCGGTCAGTCGCTCCGACGGGGGATGCGGAGCGCTAACGAAGTATGTCACGGCAGGCGTGTCGCCCGGCACCGGAACAACATGATTGATCTGAGCATTTCTTGAGCTGGACGCGGGATGTCGAACGGCTCGATCGATCCGCCCATGACCCTTTCAGATCCACCTTGTTCAGAAATGATCGCCCGGTTTACTCCCCGTGCCCGCCGTGCGATCGGACACGACATCTTCCGGGACGGGTTCCGCACCGCCGGCCGCCGGCCGCGGCGGCGCGATCATCGGCGGCAGCGGCGCCGTGACGAACGTCGTCGGCAGCCCCGGCGCGTTCTCCCGCCCGGCGTTGGCGATCACCACCGCGACGTAGGGCAGGATCACGCCAAGTACCAGCGCCACGATCGCGACGTGCCGTTCCACGTTCCACAGCACGGTCGCCAGGATCACCGACAGCGTGCGCACCGACATCGAGATGATGTACCGGCGCTGCCGTCCGCGCACGTCCTCCGCCAGGCCCGTCCGGGCTCCGGTGATCCGGAACACCTCGGTGTTGCCGTCACCGCTCCGCTTCCGCATCGCATTCCACCATCCGCCCGCATCGGACCCTTCCCGCCCGCACCTGTCCGCGCCCGCTCGCGAAGCCGGCCCCGGACAGCCTCCACGGTACGCCCGGCCCGGCCCCGCCACGAGACCGGGGCACCCTCCGTCCGCGCGGACGGACTGCGCCCGGCCGCGTAGCGGGGTCCCCCGGACGGACGTATCCGCCGTGCGCCGTACGCGGTACGAGCCGACACTGACGGTAATGCTCACGTAGAGCCGGACGAGGAGGCAGCCATGGGCTGGTTGTGGGCGATCATCGTCGGATTCGTACTCGGTCTGATCGCCAAGGCGATCATTCCGGGCAAGCAGCACAGCCCTCTGTGGCTGACCACCATCTTCGGCATGCTCGGTGCCATCGTCGGCAACGCGGTCGCCCGCGCGGTCGGCGTCGCCGCCACCTCCGGGATCGACTGGTGGCGGCACCTCTTCCAGCTCGTGGCCGCGATCATCATCGTCGGCGTCGGCGACATGGTGTACATGGCGCTGCGCGGCAACAAGAAGCGGCAGCAGCGCGCCTGACCGGCGCACACCGAGGGGCGGCCCCGCGAACGGGAGCCGCCCCTGGTGCCGCGCGGACCGGTCAGGCGCCGGTGACCTCCACCGCGGCCAGGTTCTTCTTGCCGCGGCGCAGCACCAGCCAGCGGCCGTGCAGCAGGTCCTCGGCGGCCGGGACCGCGTCCTCGGCGGTGACCTTGACGTTGTTCACGTAGGCGCCGCCCTCCTTGACCGTGCGGCGCGCGGCCGACTTGCTGGCGACCAGGCCGACCTCGGCGAACAGGTCCACCACCGGGACCGGCCCGGCGACCTGGACGTGCGGCACCTCGGACAGCGCCGCCGCCAGCGTCCGCTCGTCCAGCCCCGCCAGGTCGCCCTGGCCGAAGAGGGCCCTGGACGCGGCGATCACCGCCGCCGTCTGGTCGGCGCCGTGCACCAGTGTGGTCAGCTCCTCGGCCAGCGCGCGCTGCGCGGCCCGCGCCTGCGGACGCTCCGCGGTCTGCCGCTCCAGCTCCTCCAGCTCCTCGCGGGACCTGAAGGACAGAATCCGCAGGTAGCCGGAGATGTCCCGGTCGTCCACGTTCAGCCAGAACTGGTAGAACGCGTACGGCGTGGTCAGCTCCGGGTCGAGCCAGACCGCGCCGCCCTCGGTCTTGCCGAACTTGGTGCCGTCCGCCTTGGTCATCAGCGGCGTGGCGTAGGCGTGCACGGTCGCGTCCGGCTCCAGGCGGTGGATCAGGTCCAGGCCCGCCGTGAGGTTGCCCCACTGGTCGCTGCCGCCCTGCTGGAGCACGCAGCCGTAGCGCCGGTAGAGCTGGAGGAAGTCCAGCGCCTGGAGCAACTGGTAGCTGAACTCCGTGTAGCTGATGCCCTCGGAGGACTCCAGGCGCCGGGCGACGGAGTCCTTGGTCAGCATCTTGTTGACCCGGAAGTGCTTGCCGACGTCCCGCAGGAACTCGATCGCGGACAGGCCCGCGGTCCAGTCGAGGTTGTTGACCATCGTGGCCGCGTTCTCCCCCTCGAAGGAGAGGAACGGCTCGATCTGGCGGCGCAGCTTCTCGACCCAGCCCGCCACCGTCTCCGGCGCGTTCAGCGTGCGCTCCGCGGTCGGGCGCGGGTCGCCGATCTGGCCGGTGGCCCCGCCGACCAGCGCCAGCGGCCGGTGCCCGGCCCGCTGGAGCCGGCGCAGCGTGAGCACCTGCACCAGATGGCCGACGTGCAGCGACGGCGCGGTCGGGTCGAAGCCGCAATAGAACGTGACGGGACCGTCCGCGAGCGCCTTGCGCAAAGCGTCCTCGTCAGTGGACTGGGCGAACAGCCCGCGCCACTTCAGCTCGTCGACGATGTCCGTCACGTCTCTCGTGTCTCCTCGGGTGGTTCTCGGGTTCGCGTACGAGGTTATACGCCCTGGCTGACGGAGCTCATATGGAAATCCGGCACCCGCAGCGGGGGCATCGCGGCCCGGGTGAACCAGTCGCCCCACTCCCTGGGCAGCGTCCGCTCGGTGCGCCCGGCCTCGGTGGCCCGGCCCAGCAGGCCGACCGGCGACTCGTTGAACCGGAAGTTGTTCACCTCGCCGGTCACCTCGCCGTTCTCGACGAGGTAGACGCCGTCCCGGGTCAGGCCGGTCAGCAGCAGCGTCGCCGGGTCGACCTCGCGGATGTACCACAGGCAGGTCAGCAGCAGCCCTCGCTCGGTGGCCGCGACCATCTCCGCCAGCGAGCGGTCGCCGCCGCCCTCCAGGACGAGGTTGCCGACCGGCGGGGCCACCGGCAGCCCGGTCAGGGCGGCGCTGTGCCGGGTGGTCGTCAGCCGGTTCAGCTCGCCCGCGCGGACCCACTCCGTCGCCCCGGCCGGCAGCCCGTTGTCGAACACCGACCGGTCGTCGCCGGAGGAGTGCGCGATCACGAACGGCGCGGTCTCCAGGCCGGGCTCGGCCGGGTCGCTGCGCAGGGTCAGCGGCAGCTCGCTGAGCCGGTCGCCCACGCGCGTGCCGCCGCCCGGCCGGGAGAACACCGTCCGCCCCTCGGCCGCGTCCCGGCCCGACGCCGACCAGTACTGGTAGATCAGCAGGTCCGCGACCGCGGTCGGCGGCAGCAGCGTCTCGTACCGGCCGGCCGGCAGCTCCACCCGCCGCTCGGCCCACCCCAGCCGCACGGCCAGCTCGGCGTCGAGCGCCGCCGGGTCCACGTCCGTGAAGTCCCGCGTGGTGCGCCCGGCCCACGCCGACCGCGTGCGGTCGGGCGACTTGGCGTTCAGCTCCAGCGTCCCCGTCGGCAGGTCGCAGCGCAGCCGCAGCCCCGTCGACGTGCCCAGGTAGGTCGACACCACCTCGTGGTTGGCGAACCCGTACAGCTCACGGCCGCCCGCACGGGCGCGGGCGAACGCCTCCCCGAGGGCCGGCGCGAAGCCGGCGAACACGGCCGACGAGGTCTCGGCCGGCGCTTCCGTGAAGTCGGGTGCCTCGGGCACCCCGGTGACCAGCGGCTGCGCGTCCTCGGCCGGTTCCGCGCCCCGCGCGGCGGCCTCGGCGGCCCGCACCAGGGGCTCCAGTTCCTCCAGGGTCACCGCGGACCGGGACACGACCCCGGAGGCGGTGCCCTCCTTGCCGTCGACCGTCGCGACGACCGTGAGCGTGCGCCCGCGCGTGACGCCGTTCGTGGTCAGCGCGTTGCCCGCCCAGCGCAGGTTGGCGGTGGACTCCTCGTCGGCGATGACCACGCAGCCGTCCGCCCGGGACAGCTCCAGCGCCCGCTCGACGATCTCGTGCGGCTTGCTCGTACGGGACGTGCGGGCGCTCATCGACCGGCCTCCTGGGTGGTGTTGAGAATGCTGACGCCCCTGAACAGGGCGGACGGGCAGCCGTGCGACACCGCAGCGACCTGTCCGGGCTGCGCCTTGCCGCAGTTGAAGGCCCCGCCCAGGACGTACGTCCCCGGGCCGCCGACGGCCGCCATGGAGCCCCAGAAGTCGGTGGTCGTCGCCTGGTAGGCCACGTCCCGCACCTGCCCGGCCAGCCTCCCGTTCTCGATCCGGAAGAACCGCTGCCCGGTGAACTGGAAGTTGTAGCGCTGCATGTCGATCGACCAGGACCGGTCCCCGACCACGTAGATGCCCCGCTCCACGCCGCCGATCAGGTCCTCCGTCGACAGCCCGGCGGGGTCCGGCCGCAGCGAGACGTTGGCCATCCGCTGCACCGGCACATGGCCGGGGGAGTCGGCGTACGCGCAGCCGTTGGACCGCTCGAACCCGGTGAGCCGGGCGATCCGCCGGTCGAGCTGGTAGCCGACCAGCGTGCCGTCCCTCACCAGGTCCCAGGACTGCGCCGCGACGCCCTCGTCGTCGTACCCGATGGTCGCCAGGCCGTGCTCGGCGGTGCGGTCGCCGGTGACGTTCATCAGCTCCGAGCCGTAGCGGAGCGTGCCGAGCCGGTCGAAGGTGGCGAAGGAGGTGCCGGCGTAGGCGGCCTCGTAGCCCAGCGCGCGGTCCAGCTCGGTGGCGTGCCCGATGGACTCGTGGATGGTCAGCCACAGGTTGGAGGGGTCGACCACCAGGTCGTACAGCCCCGCCGCCACGCTCGGCGCCCGCATCTTCTCGGCCAGCAGCTCCGGTATCTCACACAGTTCCGCGTCCCAGTCCCAGCCGGTCCCGGTCAGGTACTCCCAGCCGCGCCCGGCGGGCGGCGCCAGGGTCCGCATCGAGTCGAACTCGCCGCTGGAGTCGTCCACCGACACCGCGGTCAGCGCCGGATGCAGCCGCACCCGCTGCTGCGTGGTCACCGTCCCCGCGGTGTCCGCGTAGAACTTGTTCTCGTGCACCGTGAGCAGCGAGGCGTCCACGTGATCGACCCCGCGCGCCGCCAGCAGCCGCGCGCTCCACTCGGCCAGCAGCCCCGACTTCTCCGCGTCGGGCACGGTGAACGGGTCGATCTCGTACGACGAGACCCACGTCCGGTCGGCGTGCACGGGCTCGTCGGCCAGCTCGACGCGCTCGTCGGACCCGGCGGCCTCGATCACTCGCGCGGACAGCTTCGCCATCGCCACCGCCTGCGAGGCGACCCTCGCGGCGGCGTCCTGGGTCAGGTCCACGCCGGACGCGAACCCCCAGCTCCCGCCGTGCACCACCCGCACCGCGTACCCGAGGTCGGTGGTGTCCGAGGAGCCGGCGGGCCGGGCGTCCCTGAGCTGCCAGGATGCGCTGCGGACCCGCTCCAGCCGGAAGTCGGCGTGCTCGGCCCCGAGCGCACGCGCACGTGCCAGGGCGGCGTCGGCGAGGGGGCGCAGCGGGAGGGCCGTGAAGCTGTCGTCGATGCTATGAGGCACCTGTGTCTCTTCCTGTCGGCGTGAGCGGGGGGCTGCGGCGCATCATGTCGCGTCCGCGGCCACCGGGACCATACGTTTCCACGTCGGAGGGGATCTTTCTGTAGGGACCCGACAGCGCCGCCCGTAAGCCACTGTGGGTGCCCGATTCTCCGCGCGGAAGCGGGGACCGATAGGTTTTCGAGGAAGCCGCCTGCTGTCACCGCCCGTCGTCCGGGGGTCCGGGCGGATACCAGACCGCTAGGGAAAGGGTGATCCGTTGAGCCGCTCGGTTCTCGTCACCGGAGGCAACCGGGGCATCGGCCTCGCCATCGCCCGCGCCTTCGCCGACGCCGGCGACAAGGTCGCGGTCACATACCGCTCGGGGGAGCCGCCGGCCGGCTTCCTGGCCGTCAGGTGCGACATCACCGACGCCGAGCAGGTGGAGCGGGCCTACAAGGAGATCGAGGACACGCACGGCCCGGTCGAGGTCCTCGTCGCCAACGCCGGCGTGACCAAGGACCAGCTCCTGATGCGGATGTCCGAGGAGGACTTCACCTCCGTCCTCGACACCAACCTCACCGGCACCTTCCGCGTCGTCAAGCGCTCCACCCGCGGGATGCTGCGGGCCAAGAAGGGCCGCGTCGTGCTGATCTCGTCCGTCGTCGGACTGCTCGGCTCGGCGGGACAGGCGAACTACGCCGCCTCCAAGGCCGGTCTGGTCGGCTTCGCGCGCTCCCTCGCCCGTGAGCTGGGATCGCGCGACATCACCTTCAACGTCGTCGCGCCCGGCTTCGTCGACACCGACATGACCAAGGTGCTCACCGACGAACAGCGCGCCAAGATCGTGGGTCAGGTGCCGCTGGGCCGGTACGCGCAGCCGGAAGAGGTCGCCGCGACGGTGCGGTTCCTCGCCTCGGACGACGCCTCGTACATCACTGGAGCCGTCATCCCTGTTGACGGCGGACTGGGAATGGGTCACTGATCACCATGAGCGGAATTCTCGAGGGCAAGCGCGTCCTGATCACCGGCGTGCTGACGGAGGCGTCCATCGCCTTCCACACCGCGAGGCTGGCCCAGGAGCAGGGCGCCGAGATCATCCTCACCGCGTTCCCCCGGCCCACGCTGACCGAGCGCATCGCCAAGAAGCTGCCCAGGCCCACCAAGGTCATCGAGCTGGACGTCACCGACGACGAGCACCTCGGGCGCCTCGCGGACGTGGTCGGCGAGGAGCTGGGCGGCCTCGACGGCGTCGTGCACTCCATCGGCTTCGCGCCGCAGGACGCGCTCGGCGGCAACTTCCTGAACACGCCGTTCGAGTCGGTCGCCACGGCCATGCACGTCTCGGCGTTCTCCCTGAAGTCGCTCACCATGGCCTGCCTGCCGCTGATGCAGAACGGCGGCTCCGTCGTCGGCCTCACCTTCGACGCCCAGTACGCCTGGCCGCAGTACGACTGGATGGGCCCGGCCAAGGCCGCCCTGGAGGCCACCAACCGCTACCTCGCCCGTGACCTGGGCAAGCAGAACGTGCGGTCCAACCTGATCTCGGCCGGTCCGCTCGGCTCGATGGCCGCCAAGTCCATCCCGGGCTTCAGCGAGCTGGCCTCGGTGTGGGACAGCCGCGCCCCGCTGGAGTGGGACCTCAAGGACCCCGAGCCGGCCGGCCGCGGTGTCGTCGCACTGCTGAGCGACTGGTTCCCGAAGACCACCGGCGAGATCATCCACGTCGACGGCGGACTGCACGCCATCGGCGCCTGACCCCCGCCGCCGCACGGGCCCGCGTCCTCGGGGGACGCGGGCCCGCCCGCGTCCCCGGGGGCACCCGCCGCACCCGTCGTACGCGCCTCACCCGTTCGGCCCAGCGGGCCGGGCGGCGCGGTCCCCGGCCCCGCACCCTGGAAGACGAGTTCACCTCGCGCTTCCCCCTCCCCAGCACGGCCGAGGAGGTCCCCTTGTGCGCCTGTACCGCCGCCTGGCCTCAGCGACCGTCGCCGTCCTCTTCGTGTTCGCCGTCCCGTACGAGGCGCTGTCGTCGTCCCCCGTCCGCGCGGACCCGCGGGCGGACCCCTTCGGCGCCGCGTGCCGGGTCCGGACCACCGGCTCCCGGGTGACCGCGTACTGCCACAACCCCTACCCGGACCCCGACCACCTGCGACTGCACGTCGAGTGCCTGCGGTGGTGGGACCTGGACGGCGACAGCGCCCCGGTGACGGCCGGCCCCGCCCGGACCGTACGGCTGACCGGGCGCTGCTGGCAGGAGGTGGGCGCGGCCTGGGTCAGTCACGCGCGGACGGCGCCGCGCTGATCCGGCCCGGACGGCACAGGAACGGATAGCCCGCCGCCTCCGCCTGGGCCGTACCGGCGTCGCCCGCGCGGATCGCGTCCACCAGCCGCGTGTGGTCCATGTGCGTCTCCGGCGTCAGCTCCGCGCCGACGTCCTCGCGCAGCCAGTCCCGCATCACCTCGCCGAGATCCGCGTACATCGCCGTCATCACGTCGTTGTGCGAGGCGGCCACGACGGCCAGGTGGAAGGTGGCGTCCGCGGTCACGAACGCCTCCGTGTCGCCCGACTCCCACGCCTCCTCGCGGCGCACCAGCAGCGCGTCGAGCTGCTTGAGGTCCTTCTCGGTGCGCCGCCCGGCGGCCAGCCGGGCGGCGGCCGACTCCAGCGTGGAGCGCAGCTCGGCGATGTGCCGGGGGTTGGCGTCGGCGAACCGGCGGTGCATCACGCCGGCCAGCTCGCTGGTGGCCGCCACGTAGGTGCCGGAGCCCTGGCGGATGTCCAGCAGGCCGTTGTGCGCCAGCGCGCGGACCGCTTCCCGGACCGTGTTGCGGGCCACCCCGAGCTGTTCGACCAGCTCGGGCTCGGTCGGGATGCGGGAGCCGACCGGCCACTCGCCCGAGGTGATCTGCTGGCGGAGCGCGGTGATGACCTGCTCGGACAGCGCCGAGCGGCGGGGATGGCTCAGGGGCATGTCTCACCTTCGCACGGCCGCCCCGGCGGCGGACCACCGGGGAGTGGACAGTAATTCATCCCATGATTCTATGATGGGCCTCATGCCTAGCGAGGAAACCCGGACGCTGAGTTCGACGCCCGTGACCGATCCGGCGGCACCCGACACCGCGGAGGCGGAGACATCCCCCACGCGTGCGTGGCGCAGGCGGCTGCTCGTCGTCGCCATCGTGCTGGCCGCGCTGAACCTGCGCCCCGCCATCACCAGCCTCGGCGCCCTCCTCGAAGAGGTGCGCGACGGGCTCGGCATGAGCGGCACCGTGGCCGGGCTCCTCACCTCCGTGCCCCCGCTCTGCTTCGCCGTCTTCGGCGTCACCGCCCCCCGGCTGGCCCGCCGGTTCGGCGCCGGGGCGGTGGTGTGCGCCGGGATGGCCGCCATCACCGCCGGGCTGCTGATCCGCCCGTACGCCGGCGGCACGCCGGGCTTCCTGGCCGCCAGCGCCCTCGCCCTGATGGGCATCGCGGTCAGCAACGTCCTGATGCCGGTCATCGTCAAGCGCTGGTTCCCCGACCGGGTGGGGTCCATGACCGGCCTGTACTCCATGGCCCTGGCCTGCGGTACGTCGATCGCCGCGGCGGCGACCGTGCCGCTGACCGACGCGCTGGGCGGCGACTGGCAGCCCGGCCTCACGATGTGGGCGGCACTGGCGGCGGCGGCCGTGCTGCCGTGGCTGCCGTTCGTGCGCAAGGGCGAGCGGGGGCAGGGTCGGGCCGCGCGTGAGGCCGCCGGTGCGGATGTCTCCGCGTCGGCCGGTGCCGAGGCGGGGGCCGAGCGGCCCGCCCTGCGGATCACCCGGAGCCGTACCGCCTGGGCGCTCGCCGTCTTCTTCGGGCTCCAGGCCACCGCGGCCTACATCACCATGGGCTGGGTCGCGCAGATCTTCCGCGACGCGGGCGTGGCCGCCGGGACCGCCGGTGTGCTCCTGGCCGTCATCATGGCGATGGGCATACCGCTCGCCTTCGTCATCCCGCGCGTGGCGACGCGCCTGCCCAGCCAGGGTCCCATCGTGCTGGTCCTCGGCGTCTGCGGTCTCGCCGGGTACGCCGGCCTGTACTTCGCCCCCGCCGGCGGCGCCTGGGCCTGGGCCCTGCTGCTCGGCGTCTCCAACTGCGCCTTCCCGCTCGCCCTCACCATGGTCGGGATGCGGGCCCGGACCGGCTCGGGCGTCGCCCAGTTGTCGGCGTTCGCGCAGAGCACCGGCTACCTGATCTCCATCCCCGGCCCGCTGCTGGTGGGCGTGCTCTACCAGCACAGCGGCGGCTGGGGCCTGCCGATCGCCCTGATGGCCGCCCTGATGGTGCCGCAGATGCTGGTGGGCGTCCTGGCGGGCCGGGACCGCACGGTGGAGGACGAGGCGGCGGCCCGCTGACCCCGGCGCCGGCGGCGGGTGCGAGACTTGCCGTATGCCAGTCCTCGACCCGAACCCCCAGAACGGCCAGAAGAAGATGCTGCTCGTCTTCGGCTCGTTCCTCGCGATCTTCGTGATCATCGCCGTCATCGCGACCATCGCCTCCCCGTGACCCGCCGCGCCCCCGCCCCCTCGGGCGCGGGGGAGGGGAGCGGGGGTGGGGTTAACCCCCCGTCCCCTAGGGGGCGGGGCTCAGGGTGAAGTGGGTGGATCACCGGATGGGGCGGAGCCCGCGGATTCCGTACCTTCGATATGTGACCGCGAGGACCCCCGGCGACGGGCGGACGGCGGTCACCGACCACGGACCAGGGACGCCCGAAGACCCGCGGAGGCACTCATGCCGGCTCCTACGCAGACCAGCCCCCACCCGGCTTCACGCGGCGGCGTCGACATCCGGCTGCCCTGGTGGGCCGTGGCCCTGCCCGCCCTGGCCTTCGTCACCCTGCTCCTGCTGATACTCGACCCGGCGGACGCCCACGCGGCCCCCGCCGAGCCCGTGATCACCCACCTGCTGGAGCGGCTGCGCGACTTCCTCGGGCACTAGGACCTGTCGTTCGGATCATGCCGCAGACGCGGGGCTTGGCACGCGCACCTGCGGCGTTGTCGTCACTCGCCGACGCTCCGCGTCGACTCCCTCCTCCGCCTTGCATCTGCACGCACCAAGCCCCGCTCACCGGCGCGACGACGTGCAGCCGATCCCCTGCGACCTGATCCGAACGACAGGCCCTAGCGGTCACCCGCACGGCGGACCGGTCGCCGGGTCCCCGCCCTCCCCGGGCGCGAAGCCGCGTGTCAACTCCCTGCGCCCGATGGCCTGTTTCGTGCGAAGCTGGGCTTTATGAGCGTCGCAGAACCCCGCAGGATTGTTCTCTTCCGGCATGCGAAAGCCGACTGGCCAGAGGTGCCCGACCATGAGCGGCCGCTGGCCGAGCGGGGCCGCATGGACGCTGCCGAGGCCGGACGCCGCCTGGCCGACAGCGGCCTCTCCATCGACCTGGCCCTGTGCTCCACGGCCGTCCGGACCCGGGAGACCTGGAAGCTCGCCGTCCAGGAGTTCTCGCACCGGCCGAAAACCGTCTATGAGGAGCGGATCTACGAGGCGTCCCCGGGCGAGCTGATCGCCGTGCTCAACGAGACCCCGGACGATGTCCGCGAGGTCGTGCTGATCGGCCACAACCCGGGCGTGCAGGGTCTCGCCGAAGTCCTGGCCGGCGCCGCCGACGGAGACGTCCGCGAGCGGATGGCCGGCCGCGGCTTCCCGGCCGCCGCCTTCGCCGTCCTGTCCTTCACCGGTGACTGGAAGGCCGTGGAGCCCGGCGTGGCCACCCTCCAGGACTACTGGGCACCCAGCGACTGACGACCCTGCCCGCGCGAGAGGGCCCGGGGGGCGTCCCCCGGGCCCTCTCGCCGTATTGGCCGTACCGGCGGCACCGGGTCGTACCAGCCGCACCGGGTCGTACCGGGTGGTACCGGGTCGTACCGAGGAAGACGTACTGGACCCGCTCAGCGCTACCCGTCGAGCCGTTCGTCGACGGTGTCGGCCGCCTCGACCTCCTCGCGGGTGATCCCCAGCAGATACAGGACGGTGTCCAGGAACGGCACGTTCACCGCGGCGTGCGCGGCCTGCCGCACTATGGGCTTGGCGTTGAAGGCGACGCCCAGACCGGCCGCGTTCAGCATGTCCAGGTCGTTGGCGCCGTCCCCGATCGCCACCGTCTGCGACAGCGGTACGCCCGCCTCCGCCGCGAACCGGCGCAGCAGCCGCGCCTTGCCCGCCCGGTCCACGATCTCCCCGGTGACCCGGCCGGTCAGCTTGCCGTCGACGATCTCCAGCGTGTTGGCCTGCGCGAAGTCCAGGCCCAGCCGCTCCTTCAGATCATCGGTGACCTGGGTGAAGCCGCCCGAGACGACCCCCACCTGGTAGCCGAGCCGCTTCAGCGTACGGATCAGGGTCCGGGCGCCCGGCGTCAGCCGCACCTCGCTGCGCACCTTGTCCACCACCGAGGCGTCCAGCCCCTCCAGCAGCGCCACGCGTGCGTGCAGCGACTGCTCGAAGTCCAGCTCCCCGCGCATCGCCGCCGCCGTCACCTCGGCGACCTCCGCCTCGCAGCCGGCGTGCGCCGCGAACAGCTCGATCACCTCGTCCTGGATGACCGTGGAGTCCACGTCCATCACGACCAGCCGCTGCGCCCGGCGGTGCAGCCCGGCGGCGACCACCGCGACATCGACGCCGAGGGCCCCCGCGTCCGTCACCAGCGCGGTGCGCAGCGGCTCGGTCTCCACCCCGGACACCGCGAACTCCACCGCCGTCACCGGGTACTTCGCCAGCCGGAAGATCCGGTCGATGTTGCCGCCGGCCTTGGTGATCCGGGCGGTGATCGCCGCCGTCGCCTCCGCGGTGAGCGGATGGCCGAGCACGGTGACCAGGGAGCGGCCGAGCCCGCGCGGCCGGTTGTCGCCGAGCCCGGAGATGATCTCGGCCTGCATCTTCATCGACTCCGCCCAACTGTGGACGGTCGCCCGCACGTCGCCCTCCTGGCCCTGGGGCGGCGCGGTCACGAGCGCGCACAGCACCATCCGGCCACGGGTGACGACCTGCTCGATGTCGACCACGTCGAGGGAGTAGGCGGCGAGAGTGTCGAAGAGACCCGCCGTGATGCCCGGCCGGTCCTTGCCGAAGATCTTGACGAGAAGGGTGGGGACGTCAGAGGTCTGCGAAGCGCTCATGGTGCTCCCACGGTATCCGGCACCGAGTGCCTCGCGCGCCCGCGGTCCGCCTGGCGGACACGGCCCCGGTCCGCGCCGGGTGGCGCGATCTCGATGGCCGTACTCGCCTTCGCGCCCTCCGGGCCGAATACCGGCACATCGCCGGACGGCGGGACCGAACCCTCCGCCCCGAGGTCCGCGACCGCCGCGGTCACCGGCCCCGGCGAGCCCGCCGCGTCCGCCCGGAGCATCTGCGGCCCGAGCGCCGCCGTCCCCGCCACCTCGGTCAAAGCCCAGCTCACAGAGGTGATCGCGAACAGCGCGGCGCCCGCCTGCGGCAGCCTCGGGCCGCCCTCCGCACACGTCCCCCTCGCGTGGGGCGCCGGCCCCGGGGCGGGTTTCAACCCCGCCGGCGGGAACGACGGTTGGAGCCCGGCCCAGTCTTCACAAGGCCCGACTTTCGGTCAGGGGGTCGAGCCTGAAATAGTTCCCCCCGATGTTCGACATCCCTTGACTCCCCGCGCCGGGGGCACATCGGGGGACAACTCAGTGGGGCATGGAGTGCCGGAACTCGTACTGGAATCAAACGGACGTACCTGGACACTGGAGCCTTCCAGGTCCTACGCGCTGGGGCGCGATCCGCAGGGGGACATCGTGTTCGAGGACGCCAGGGTCTCCTGGCGGCACGCCACGATCGCGTTCCACGGCGGCGGTTGGGTCCTGGAGGACCACGGCAGCACCAACGGCACGTTCGTGCGGGGGCAGCGCGTCCAGCAGGCGGAGCTGAGCCCCGGGTCGGCCGTGCACCTGGGCAACGCGACCGACGGCCCGCTGCTGAACCTCTCCGCCGCGGCCGCCGCCGTGACCACGCCACAGGCCCCGGCACAGCAGCAGGCCGACTGGCAAAAGCCGCAGCCGCAACCACAAGCGCAGTCGCAACCACAAGCGCAGTCGCAACCACAAGCGCAGCCGCAACCCCAGCCACAGTCGCAACCCCAGCCGCACTACCCGCAGGGCACCGCGCCGCAGCAGGCCGCCGCCCCGCAGTTCCCGCGGCAGCAGGTCACCGGCGGCGCGGCGGGGGCGCCGCCGGTGTACGGCGACCGCAGCCCGACCACGTTCCACCAGTTCTCGCTCGGCCGCGTGATGCGCATCGGCCGCGCCCTGGAGAACGACCTGGTCGTCTCCGACCTCCAGGTCTCCCGCAACCACGCCGAGTTCCACGCCACGCCCGACGGCCGCATGGAGATCCGCGACCTCGGCTCGCACAACGGCACGTACGTCAACGGCCAGCCGATACCCAAGGGCGGCTCCCGACTCCTCGGCCCCGCCGACATCGTGGGCGTCGGCCACTCGACGTTCCGGATCGTCGGCGACCGCCTGGAGGAGTTCGTCGACACCGGCGAGGTGTCCTTCTCCGCCCGCCATCTGACCGTCACGGTCGACGGCGGCAAGCAGATCCTGAAGGACGTCTCCTTCGGCGTACCCGAGAAGTCGCTGATCGCGGTCATCGGCCCGTCCGGCTCCGGAAAGTCCACCCTGCTCAAGGCGCTCACCGGTTACCGCCCCGCCGACCAGGGCGAGGTGCTCTACGACAACCGGAACCTCTACAAGCAGTTCGCCGAGCTGCGCCAGCGCATCGGTCTGGTCCCGCAGGACGACATCCTGCACAAGGAGCTGACCGTCAAGAAGGCCCTCAAGTACGCGGCCAAGCTCCGCTTCCCCGCCGACACCACCGGCGCCGAGCGCGAGGCGCGGATCGACGAGGTGCTGCGCGAGCTGAAGCTCGACATCCACAAGGAGAAGAAGGTCACCTCGCTCTCCGGCGGCCAGCGCAAGCGCGTCTCGGTCGCCCTGGAGCTGCTGACCAAGCCGTCGCTGATCTTCCTGGACGAGCCGACCAGCGGCCTCGACCCGGGCATGGACCGCGATGTCATGCAGTTGCTGCGCGGCCTCGCCGACGACGGCCGCACCGTCCTGGTCGTCACCCACTCCGTGGCGGAACTGGCGATCTGCGACAAACTCCTGGTCATGGCGCCGGGCGGCTCGGTCGCCTACTTCGGCCCGCCCGAGGAGGCGCTGAACTTCTTCGGCTACGACACCTGGGCCGACGTCTTCTCCGCCTTCGAGAACTACCGCGACTACGACTGGGCCGGTCGCTGGAAAGGCTCGCAGCACTACCAGATGTACGCCGCGGACATCGACGCCGTCGCCCCGCAGGCCGTGCAGATGCCGCCCATGCAGGCGATGAGACCGCCGAAGCCGCAGGGCTGGCTGTCGCAGTTCACCACCCTGGTGCGCCGCTACACCTCGGTGATCGTCTCCGACAAGGGCTTCCTCGCCCTGATGGTGGTCCTGCCCGCGGTGCTCGGCGCGGTGAGCCTGCTCATCCACCCGGACAAGGGCCTGCTGCCCAACCCGGCCCACCCGGCCACCGGCCGGATCGTCCCGAACGGCACCGCCACCACCGTCCTGCTGATCCTCGCGGTCGGCGCCTGCTTCGCCGGCGCCGCCAACTCCGTCCGCGAGCTGATCAAGGAACGGGTGATCTACGAGCGGGAGCGCGCGACCGGCCTGTCGCGCTCGGCGTACCTGATGTCCAAGGTCTTCGTGCTGGGCATGATCACCGTGTTCCAGGGCCTGCTGGTCGGCGTGATCGGCTTCTCCAGCCGGGAGATCCCGGAGGAGGGCCTGATCCTCGGCAGGCTCACCCTGGTGGAGCTGTCACTGCCGATCATGGCCCTGGGCTTCACCTCGATGATGTTCGGCCTGATCATCTCGTCGCTGGTGAAGACCGCCGAGAAGACCATGCCGCTGCTGGTGATGTTCGCGATCATCCAGGTGGTCTTCACCGGCTGCCTCTTCGCGCTGGGCGGCACGGCCGGCGTCGACCAGTTCTCGTATCTGATGCCGTCGCGCTGGGCGGTCGGCGCCGCGGGCGCCACGCTCGACTTCAACAGGATCAGTCCGCCGGAGGAGGGCGGCGGCACCGACCCGCTGTGGGAGCACACCGTCGGCGCCTGGAGCATGGACATGGCCGCCCTGATCGCCCTCGGCGCGGTCTGCGGCTTCTTCGTGGCCCGCTTCCTGCGCCGCCACGAGCCCGAGGTCATGCGCAAGTGACCGACCCCGTACGCCCCCGAAGGGCGGCACCCCGCGAGGAGGGTGCCGCCCTTCGGCGTGCGTGCGTGTACGGGAAGAGGTCCGCGCCGACCTCAGTACGCGCTGTTGACGTTGTCGATCGTGCCGTACTTGTCGGCCGCGTAGTTGGCGGCGGCGGTGATGTTGGCGACCGGGTCGTAGATGTTCCAGGACGTGCCGGCCACGTGGTACGCCTTGAAGGTCGGCGGGATCACCTGGAGCAGGCCCTTGGACGGGATGCCGTTGATGGCGTTGATGTCCCAGTCGTTGATGGCCTTCGGGTTGCCCGAGGACTCGCGCATGATGTTCTTGTGCAGGCCGTGGTAGGAGCCCGGGATGCCCTTGGCGTCCATGATGTCCAGGGCCTCGGTGATCCAGCCGTGCAGGTTGTCCGGGTAGCTCTTGGCGGCGACCTGCTTGGTCTGGGTGCGCGCGGCGGACCGGCTGGCGGCCTGCTCGGCGGCGCGCTCCTTGGCGGCCTTGGCGGCGGCCTGCTCCTTGGCCGCGGCGGTCTTCTGCTGCGCGGTCTCGGCGACCGCCTGCTTCTTCGCCTCGATGGAGGCGACCTTCTCGCTCGTACCGGCGAGCTGGTCGGTCACGGACGCCTTGACGTCCTTGATCGGCTGCGAGCTGTACGCCACCTGGGCCGCCGGAGCGGCCTCGCTCGTGGTGGTCGTCTGGCCGCTGGCGGGCACTGCGGAGATCGCGAGGGCGGCGGCGCCCAGGGTGCCGACACCGGCGATCGCGATCTTGTGGGTGCGGGTCAGGGAACGACTATGACCACGGGTGAGGATGTTCTTGGGCATGGCGGGATAGACCTCTTCGAATAGCGCGGAGGTCGCTCTCGTCCGGCGGGGACAGTTGGTGCTTCCGGCACAAACACCGTGGAAGGGATATCCACGGCGCTGAGCGACGAAGCCATTGTTAGCGGGCGCAAAATCGCCAGGCAAAGGTGTGACGTACGATCCCGGGTAGTGGATCAGGGTCCGGCAAAACGGGGCAGACTGGGCCGTCTGCCCCGCTCAAAAGGGACGAGTCGCTCTCCTACTCCCCTTCGTACGTGACCTGCGCCCTATGCGGGGGCTCACATGGGCCGGGTGCCGTTCTCACCTTCCGTTGCTGCCGCAATGCGCAGGGTGAGTGTCTGGCGGGGAGGAGGAGAGCGCGTCTCCGACCCGCGCCACGGACAGCGGCCCACCGGGCCCGCACCCGTCGGCGGCGGGCGTTCCCTCCCGGCGTCCGTCCTGCCGTGCCCCTTCTCCCGCGCGCCGTGCCTCCGGCGTCGCCCACACCCTGGCCCCCCACAGGCGCTCACCCCGCGGGGTCGGCGGTTCCTCCGGCAGCAGCCGCAGACTCCCGGGCAGCCGTACCCCTGTTTCCGCGCGTGCCCGCACGCGCGCCCGCGCGTGGTGCCCCACCCGTCCGGTTCTGCCAGCTCGACCGCCGACCCCGCTGCTCCACCGGCACCTGTGCCGACAGGTGCGTGGCCCCGTCCCTGCGCTCCGGGCCGACGGGACGGGTCCTAGGTCCCACGGCCCAGGCCCCGGCCGCCGACGGGCCGATCCGCGCCGTCGTACCCCGCCGGTACCGTGAGGGCATGAGTCACGGCCCCCGGACCGGCCTCGCCGCGGTGAGCACCGCGCTGCTGGCCATGAGCAGGCACCTGGAGGTGCGCGACGTCCTGAAGACGATCGTCGCCTCCGCCAGAGAGCTGCTCGGCGCCCAGTACGCGGCCCTCGGCGTCCCCGACGACCACGGCGGCTTCGCCCAGTTCGTCGTCGACGGCGTCAGCGAGGAGCAGTGGAAGGCCATCGGCCCGCTGCCCCGCCAGCACGGCATCCTCGCCGCGATGCTCCACGAGCCCGGCCCCCAGCGCCTGGCCGACGTCCGCCGGGACCCCCGCTTCGAGGGCTGGCCCACCGCCCACCCCGAGCTGGCCGACTTCCTCGGCCTGCCCATCCGCGACGGCGACGAGGTCATCGGCGCGCTGTACCTGGCCAACAAGGACTGCCCCAAGCCCGACGGCGGCTGCGGCTTCACCGAGGACGACGAGGAACTCCTCGGCATCCTCGCCCAGCACGCCGCGATCGCCCTCACCAACGCCCGCCTGTACGAGCGCAGCCGCGAACTGACCATCGCCGAGGAGCGCTCCCGCCTCGCCCACGAGCTGCACGACGCCGTCAGCCAGAAGCTGTTCTCGCTGCGCCTCACCGCCCAGGCCGCCGCCCGCCTCGTCGACCGCGACCCCGCCCGTGCCAAGGGCGAACTCCAGCAGGTCGCCGCCCTGGCCGCCGAGGCCGCCGACGAACTGCGCGCCGCCGTGGTGGAGCTGCGCCCCGCCGCGCTCGACGAGGACGGCCTCGTCGCCACCCTCCGCACCCAGGTGCAGGTCCTCGACCGCGCCCACTGCGCCCGAGTGACCTTCACCGCCCACGGCGTCAGGGCGCTGCCCGCCGCCCAGGAGGAAGCCCTGCTGCGGGTCGCCCAGGAGGCCCTGCACAACGCCCTGCGGCACTCCGGCGCGAAGCTCGTCGCCGTCACCCTGGAGCGGCGCGGCTCCGGCGCCGTCCTGCGGATCGGTGATGACGGCATCGGCTTCGACCCTCGTCTGGTGCGCCGCGCCGGACGCCACCTCGGCCTGGTCTCCATGCGGGACCGGGCGAGCGGCGTCGGCGGCGGCCTGACCGTGCAGTCGGCGCCCGGCGAGGGCACCGTGATCGAGATGGAGGTCCCCGGTGGCTGACGCAATCAGGGTGCTGCTCGTCGACGACCACCAGGTGGTCCGCCGCGGCCTGCGCACCTTCCTGGAGGTCCAGGACGACATCGAGGTCGTGGGCGAGGCCGCCGACGGCGCCGAAGGAGTCGCCCGAGCGCGCGAGCTGACCCCCGACGTGATCCTGATGGACGTCAAGATGCCGGGCATGGACGGCGTCGAGGCCCTGCGCCGGCTCCGCGAACTCGACCACCCGGCGCGCGTCCTGGTCGTCACCAGCTTCACCGAGCAGCGCACGGTGGTCCCGGCCCTGCGCGCGGGCGCCGCCGGGTACGTATACAAGGACGTCGACCCCGACGCCCTCGCCGGCGCCATCCGCTCCGTGCACGCCGGGCACATCCTGCTCCAGCCCGAGGTCGCCGGCGCGCTGCTCTCCGCCGAGGGGCCCGGCACCGGGCAGGGCCGGGCGGGCACCCTCACCGAGCGGGAGCGCGAGGTGCTGGCACTGATAGCGGACGGCCGCTCCAACCGGGAGATCGCCCGCGCCCTGGTCCTCTCCGAGAAGACGGTGAAGACCCACGTCTCCAACATCCTCATGAAACTCGACCTCGCCGACCGCACCCAGGCCGCGCTGTGGGCCGTACGCCACGGCAACACGGAGGGTTCCGCTCCGGGCTGAGATTCATACCGTCGTGGGAATGTCCCCCGGATGGCGCACCCTGCGGCGGGCACGGCCGTTCTCCAGTGCGTACCGCGGCGCCCGCCGCGGTGACCACAAGGAGGGGTTGTACGTGAAGCACCTGAAGAAGGCAGCGGCCGTGACGATGGTGGCCGGCGGTCTGGTCGCCGCCGGGTCCGGCCTGGCCTCCGCCACCGACGGCGCCGCCGCCCACGGCGAGGCCATCGGCTCCCCGGGCGCCCTTTCCGGCAATGTCGTCCAGGCCCCGCTCCACATCCCGGTCAACATCGTCGGCAACAGCGTCGACGTCATCGGCGTCCTGAACCCGGCCTTCGGCAACCTCGGCATCAACCACTGACGGACCCCCACCCGCGGGCGCGCACACGCCACCCACCCCACCCGCCGCCCGCGGGCAGCCGCGCCGCATCCCGGGGGGCAGTCGTGCCGCGGGGCGGCACGGGTGGGCGCGGACGGCACCCCGCCGACGCCGGGCCGCGCACCCCACCCCCGGCACCGAGACACCTCACGCCCCGAGAAACGCCCCACACGCCCCGTAATCAAGTGGACGTGACCAAGTGGGACGTCACCGCCCACGTTCCTCCACCGCCGAGTTGTACGCCGCCACCTGCGCCCGCCGAGCCGTCCGCTCCACCGGCCGCAGCGCCTGGGACCGCGCCGCCATCTCGGACGCGCTCACCGCACCCCCGTGCCCGTTCCCGTACGCCAGCGACACCAGCATCCCCACCCGCTGCGCCAGCTCCAGCACCCGCACCGCCCGCGGCGGATACCCCGGCGCCAGCACCTCGCGCCCCGCCTCCGCCCGCGCCCGGTACGCCGCGACCGCCGCCTCCGCCACCGGCCCCGACCCGGCCACGTCCAGCTTCGTCAGCACCTCCGTCGCCTCCCGCAGCGCCTCCGCCAGCTCCCGCTCCGCCTCCCCGAGCGAGGGCACGTCCGCCGGCGGCGCCTCCCGCACCGGCAGACAGTGCCAGACCACCTCGACATGCACATCGCCCTCGGGCCCGGCCTCGTACACCTCCGGCACCAGCCCCAGCGCCGCCCCGTGACAGATCACCGCCTCCTCGGCGTCCAGCGCCCGCGCGTTGAACTCCGGCGGACCGCTCAGCCCCAGCGGATGCCCCGGCGCCGGCAGCGCCACCCGCAGCCCGGTCGCCCCCAGCCCCCGCAGCCTGCCCAGCGCCAGCGTCAGACCGACCGGCGCCGACTCGCCGGGCAGCCCCGCCACCCGGTGCACCGCGTCCTCGCCGACGATCGCCAGCACCGCCTCATCCGGAGAGACAAGTCCGGCAAGCAAGGCATTTCCCCAGGCGGCCAGGCGCCCTGCACGTGGTTCCGTGAGCATGCTCCCACCCTAAGGACCGGACCGATGGAATGGTGAAGCCGACCGGTGGCGTAGATTTCCTGAAGGGCTGCGCCCACCGGCGCGGCGGACCGAGCCACAGGCGTACGCGACAGCCGAGACCGGCCACACTGCAAGGGGAGACAACGCGCTCATGAGCGATGTTCTGGAGCTTCAGGACGTATCCGTGGTCCGCGAGGGCCGGGCTCTCGTGGACCAGGTCTCCTGGTCGGTCAAGGAGGGTGAGCGCTGGGTGATCCTCGGCCCCAACGGCGCCGGCAAGACCACCCTCCTCAACGTCGCCTCCAGCTACCTCTACCCCAGCTCCGGCACAGCCACCATCCTCGGCGAGACCCTCGGCAGGCCCGGCACCGACGTCTTCGAACTGCGCCCCCGCATCGGCATGGCCGGCATCGCCATGGCCGACAAGCTCCCCAAGCGCCAGACCGTGCTGCAGACCGTGCTCACCGCCGCGTACGGCATGACCGCGAGCTGGCGGGAGGACTACGAGGAGATCGACGAGCTGCGCGCCCGCGCCTTCCTCGACCGCCTCGGCATGTCCGAGTACCTGGACCGCAGGTTCGGCACCCTCTCCGAGGGCGAGCGCAAGCGCACCCTCATCGCCCGCGCCCTGATGAGCGACCCCGAGCTGCTGCTCCTCGACGAGCCCGCCGCCGGCCTCGACCTCGGCGGCCGGGAGGACCTCGTACGCCGCCTCGGCCGCCTCGCCCGCGACCCGATCGCCCCCTCCATGATCATGGTGACCCACCATGTCGAGGAGATCGCCCCCGGCTTCACCCACGTCCTGATGATCCGTCAGGGCAAGGTCCTCGCGGCCGGCCCGCTGGAGCTGGAACTCACCTCCCGCAACCTCTCCCTCTGCTTCGGACTGCCGCTCGTGGTCGAGCAGGTCGGCGAGCGCTGGACCGCGCACGGCCTGCCGCTGTCCTGACCCGCCCCGCTTCGCGCCCTGTCCCCACGGCGATGCGCGGTCCTACCATGACCATGTGAACGACATCGACGCATGGGTGTGGTGGCTCGTCGCCGCGGCAGCACTCGGAATCCCTCTCGTCGTGACCGCGATGCCCGAGTTCGGGATGTTCGCCGTGGGGGCCGTCGCCGCCGCGGTCGTCTCCGGGTTCGGTGCCGACGTCGTCGTCCAGGTCCTCGCCTTCGTCATCGTCTCGGTCGCCCTCATCGCCGTCGTCCGCCCGATCGCCGCCCGGCACCGCAGCCAACGCCCCGAACTCGTCACGGGCGTCGAGGCGTTGAAGGGCAGACAGGCCGTCGTCCTCGAACGCGTGGACGGCTCGGGAGGCCGGATCAAACTCGCCGGGGAGATCTGGTCGGCCCGCGCCCTCGACAACGGCCGCGCCTACGAACCCGGCCAGGAAGTGGACGTCGTGGACATCGAGGGCGCCACGGCGATCATCATCTGACCCCCGCACCACATGAGTGGGGAGAAGACGCCCCACGACAGGCGACGGTCTGTCAGACTCGACCAGCAAGATCCTCAACAGCCGTACAATGTGCACCGATCAAGGGATCTGCCGAGAGCGCCGAGGCGGAGAAGGGTACGGGGAACGACCATGCAGCCGGTCATCATCGTCTTGATCATCCTGGTGGTGTTGGTCTTCATCGCCCTGATCAAGACGATCCAGGTCATCCCGCAGGCCAGCGCCGCCATCGTCGAGCGCTTCGGCCGCTACACGCGGACACTCAACGCGGGCCTCAACATCGTCGTCCCGTTCATCGACACCATCCGCAACCGGATCGACCTCCGGGAACAGGTCGTCCCGTTCCCGCCGCAGCCGGTCATCACCCAGGACAACCTGGTCGTCAACATCGACACGGTCATCTACTACCAGGTCACCGACGCTCGCGCCGCGACCTACGAGGTCGCCAGCTACATCCAGGCCATCGAGCAGCTCACCGTCACCACCCTGCGCAACATCATCGGTGGCATGGACCTGGAGCGCACCCTGACCTCCCGCGAGGAGATCAACGCGGCGCTGCGCGGCGTCCTCGACGAGGCCACCGGCAAGTGGGGCATCCGCGTCAACCGCGTCGAGCTGAAGGCGATCGAGCCGCCCACCTCCATCCAGGACTCGATGGAGAAGCAGATGCGCGCCGACCGCGACAAGCGCGCCGCGATCCTCCAGGCGGAGGGTGTACGGCAGTCCGAGATCCTGCGCGCCGAGGGCGAGAAGCAGTCCCAGATCCTGCGCGCCGAGGGCGAGGCCAAGGCCGCCGCCCTGCGCGCCGAGGGCGAGGCCCAGGCCATCCGTACGGTCTTCGAGTCCATCCACGCCGGCGACCCGGACCAGAAGCTGCTCTCCTACCAGTACCTCCAGATGCTCCCGAAGATCGCCGAGGGCGACGCCAACAAGCTCTGGATCGTCCCCAGCGAGATCGGCGACGCCCTCAAGGGCCTCTCCGGCGCCTTCGGCAACTTCGGCGGCGGCACCCCCGGCACCCCGGGCGCCGGCACCGTCCCCGCCCAGGAACGCCGCGAGAAGCCGTCCATAGACTGAGGCGACGCCAAGGGGCGCGGGGAGCGGCGCGACAAGCCACGACGAACCCGCGCCCGAAGCACCGGCCGAGCCCTTACGGTGAAGAGGTCACGCCGCGTCCAGAGCCAACCACTCCGGCAGCGCGGCGAAGTCCTCCCGGCCCAGCGCCAGCAGCATCGCGTCGGCGGGAGTCGGCTCGAACGGCTCCCGCAGCAGCGGCATCCCCGCCTGCTCCGGCGTCCGGTTCGCCTTGCGGTGGTTGTCCTCCGCGCAGGACGCCACCGTGTTCAGCCACGTGTCCTGCCCGCCCTGCGACCGCGGCACCACGTGGTCCACGGTCGTCGCCCGCCGCCCGCAGTACGCGCACCGGTGCCGGTCCCGCACCAGCACCCCCCGCCGCGACCACGGGGCGCGTCTTCGGAACGGCACCCGTACGTACTGACAGAGCCTGATCACCCGGGGCGCGGGTATGTCCACCGCGGCTCCGCGCATGCGCAGTTCGGGATGGGCCTGCTCGACGACGGCCTTGTCCTGGAGCACCAGAACGACGGCTCGGTTCAGTGTCACCGTCGACAACGGCTCGAAGCTCGCGTTCAGCACCAGCGTGTCCCGCATGACCAGCCCACCTCCCGTGCACACCGGCCCACTCCCTGGCGGGCTTGGATCAACTCTGGCCGGGCACGCCGGGATGGACAACGAAATAAAAAGTGCCCGCCCCTGATCACTTCCAAGACCGGGGGCGGGCAAACGTTGCATGAACGTCAGTCTTCGGCGGGCACCTCGTACTCACCGATCAACTGGGCGCGGGCGATGGTGTGGAACCGGAGGTTGAAGCCGACGAACGCGGGGGTCGCCGCCGCGTCCGGGCCCAGCTTCTCCTGGTCCACGGCGTACACCGTGAACACGTACCGGTGCGGGCCGTCCCCGGCGGGCGGCGCGGCCCCGCCGAAGTCCTTGGTGCCGTAGTCGTTGCGCACCTGGACGGCGCCCTCCGGCAGCCCCGCGAACGTGCCGCTGCCCGCCCCCGCCGGCAGCTCGGTCACCGAGGCCGGGATGTCGAACACCACCCAGTGCCAGAACCCGCTGCCGGTCGGCGCGTCCGGGTCGTAGCAGGTCACCGCGAAGCTCTTGGTCTCCGGCGGGAAGCCCTCCCACCGCAGATGCGGCGAGGTGTTGCCCGCCGCGTAGACCTGGGCGTCCTGGAGCGGCTCCCCTTCCCGGACGCCCTCGCTCGTCACGGTGAAGGCCGGCACGGGCGGGTGGAAGTCATGGGGGAGCGGCCGCCGCTTGAGCTCGGTCACCTCGGTACCTCCTGGTCGGTACTGATCGATACGTGCAGTCGAAACCGAGCCTAGAACCAGTTCCGCTTGCTGCCGACCTCGGACAGCCACTGGTTGAGGTACGCCGCCCAGTCGGTCCCCTGGTAGTCGTTCAGCCCGACCGTGAACGACCGGAAGGTGTCACTGCCCTCGCTGAACAGGCCGGGCCGCTTGTCCATCTCCAGCACCACGTCCATCGCCCGCTCATCGGCGACGAAGCTCAGCTCGACCTGGTTCAGCCCCCGGTACTGCTGCGGCGGGAAGAACTCGATCTCCTGGTAGAACGGCAGCTTCTGCCGCGTACCCCGGATGACCCCGCGCTCCATGTCCGCGCTCTTGAACCGGAAGCCGAGCTGGATGAACGCGTCCAGGATCGCCTTCTGCGCCGGCAGCGGGTGCACGCTGACCGGGTCCAGGTCACCGGAGTCCACGGCCCGCGCGATCGCCAGCTCGGTGGTCACACCGATGTGCATCCCGCGCAGTGGCTGCCCGTCGATCGTCGTGACCGGCGTCTCCCAGGGGATCTCCAGCCCGAACGGCACCGCGTGCACCGCGCCCGCCTGAAGCTCGAAGGCACCCCCCAGGCGGACCTTCGTGAACTCGATGTCCTGCTTGTACTCCTGGTCGCCGCTCTCCACCTCGACCTTGGCCTGGAGCCCGACGGACAGCCCCTCGATCTGCTGGTTGACGGACCCGCCCTGAATCCGCACCTCGCCCTGGACGACACCGCCCGGCACGACGTTGTCCTCGTGCAGCACCGTCTCCACCGAGGCCCCGCCGGCTCCCAGACTCGCGAGCAGCTTCTTGAACGCCATGTGTCTCCCTCTCCCAGGCTTGACGGGTCCGAACCCTTGACCTCTACGAACGCGATACGGCCGTGGCCGGTTCCGCGCCCTTCACCCTGGCAAGTGGCCCGCCCCCGACCACCCCCGCCCGAGGCGCCACTGCGTTACGCTCGGACGGCATGATCGCGAGCCCCGACCGTACGCCCCTGCCAAGGGAGTTCTTCGACCGGCCCGTCCTGGAGGTGGCACCCGACCTCCTCGGCCGCGTCCTCGTCCGTGACACCCCGGACGGCCCGATCGCCCTCCGCCTGACGGAGGTCGAGGCGTACGACGGCCAGAACGATCCCGGCTCCCACGCCTACCGCGGGCGGACGCCCCGCAACGACGTGATGTTCGGTCCGCCCGGACACGTGTACGTCTACTTCACGTACGGCATGTGGTTCTGCATGAACCTGGTCTGCGGACCCGAGGGTCGGTCGAGCGCCGTCCTGCTGCGGGCCGGCGAGATCGTCGAGGGCGCCGAGCTGGCCCGCACCCGTCGACTCTCGGCCCGAAACGACAAGGAACTCGCCAAAGGTCCCGCCCGCCTGGCCACCGCCCTCGGCGTGGACCGAGTTCTCAACGGCACCGACGCCTGCGCCCCGGGCGACACCCCGTTGCGCATCCTGACCGGCACACCCGTCCCTCCTGAGCAGGTACGGAACGGCCCACGCACCGGCGTGGCCGGTGAGGGAGGCGTCCACCCCTGGCGCTACTGGATCGCGGACGACCCGACGGTCAGCCCGTACCGGGCCCATGTGCCCAGGCGACGCCGAAGTTGACGCGGGGTTGCGCGCCGCGTAACGTGGCCCGAGCCGCTGAACCGGGTACGGCATTCGCCTGCAGCCGGAGCGGCCACCCACTACCTACGACTTCCCCTCAGCGGGGATGAATTCGGCGTGCTCGCATGCCTGAATTCGAGCCGCGGAAGCCCGATTATGAATCGGTCGGGGAATCGGCTAACGTAGTGAATGTCGAAAGGCCGCCGGGCGAAAGCCCAAAGCCTCACGGCAATCCCGCCGACAGGGAATCGGATCGGAAAAGGATCTGATAGAGTCGGAAACGCAAGACCGAAGGGAAGCGCCCGGAGGAAAGCCTGAGAGAGTCTCTCGGGTGAGTACAA